>CAYMUD010000205.1:0-3004 GCA_964393495.1 uncultured Clostridia bacterium
GGATTTTTGCCAGCTAAGGAGACTGATTTTATTTTTGCAGTAATTGGTGAAGAACTTGGTTTATTAGGCGGTGGTTTTTTAATTTTTTTATACATTGTTTTGATGTATAGATTGATTAAAATTTCTAAAAATGCATTAGATACCTTCGGCTCTTTGATGGTAATAGGTTTTAGCGGTATGATGTTATTTCATATCTTCGAGAATATAGGTATGACAATTGGTCTTACTCCTGTAACTGGAATACCTCTACCCTTTATAAGCTACGGCGGCACCTTTATGCTTGTAAATATGATATGTATCGGGTTGTCTCTTAATGTAGGCTTAAAAAAAGAAGGCCTTGAATTCTAAAAGGACTCTCAAAGAGTCCTTTTTCTAAAACAACTTCCTCCAATAAATTCTTTAATAATAGATGTATTTGGAATTATAAAATCATCCTCAAATCCAACTATAAAATCAAGAAATTGAACCAATCGTTTCTTCTCTAATCCAAATTTTCCATTATCATCTAACTCCTCTAATACCTCTAATGCATGTTTTTTTAATATTGCTAATTCATAAATTAAAGATGAATTAAACATAACGTCCGAATTTTCTTGAAATGGAAATATATATTTTTCTTCTCCTTTTCTTACATTATTCCATAAGTCTAAGGTTGTAGCCGCATCATATCCTCTATATTTACTGTCTCTTATCATTCTTCTTAATAATCTTAGATCAGTAGTTGATACCCTATTATGATTATCAACATTTAACTGAGTTAATGCACTTATATAAATTTTAAATTTATCTTTTTTATCAATATCTTTTGTGAGTCTTTCATTTAAACCATGTATCCCTTCTATTATTAGATATTCAGTTTCGCTTATTTTTATAGGTTTTTTTTCAAATGATCTACTTCCGCTTTTAAAATCAAAAGTCGGAATTACTACTTCTTCTCCCTTTAAAAGCTTTTTTAGGTGTTGATTAAATAATTCTAGATCTAATGCTTCTATAGTATCAAAATCATAATTCCCTTCCTCGTCTTTTGGAGTTAAATGCCTTTCAACAAAGTAATCATCTAATCCAACGGTATGGAATTTTTTACCATTCACCCTTAAGTGAACACCTAATCTATGAGAAAAGGTAGTTTTCCCAGAAGAGGATGGCCCAGCTATAAGAATTATCTTGCTTTCACTATCGCATATTTCATCAGCTATCTTAGCTATCTTTTTTTCGTGAAGTGCTTCGCTTACTCTTATTATATCTTCTAAATCATCATTCAATGTATGTTCATTTAATTCACCAATATTGTTTATGCCTATTATCTTTGCCCAGTTTTCAGACTCTCTGAAAATTTTCAAGAGTTTTTCTTGCTTTATATATTCAGGTATTTTATCCATTGTATCTTTCCTAGGATAAGTCAATACTATACCTCTTGATTCTATCTTGATACCAAACTTATTTATTTTACCTGTTGTTTCAAATACAGGACCATTTATATTGAAATAATATCCGTTAAGTTTATATAATTCAAAATTTTCTTTATCTAAACTTTCAAAAAGCTTAACTTTATCCATCATACATTGAGATTTGAAAATCCCTTTAGTTCTTGCTTTTGATACAATTTCTTTGTTAATTGGAAGATTTCTCTTTGAAATTTCTTCCATTTCTATTTTTATTTTTTCAATGTTTTTTTCTATATCTTCTAAATTTATATTCAATTCTACGTATAGACCTTTGTTTATAGAATGTTCTATATAAACTTTTTTTTCTTTTCCTAAAATCTTTTTAATGGCTAAAGTAAATATTATTCCTATAGTATTTTCATATTTTCTTATTTGGTTCCAGGTATCTTCGTTATATCTATCCATTTGGTCCCTCCTTAAGGAATTTTTCTTATTATTACTCTTTATATTAAATTCCTCGAATTATAAAGAGGAATTTGTAACTAGTATGCTTTAATCAAAAAAACTCAACTGTTTTTTGTTATAATTAATAAAATTCGAAACTGAAAGACCTATTAACCTTATTTTCACATCTAGATTTATCTCATATAATAATTTGCATGATTCATCAAATAAAGTTTTAACACTACAGCTATAAACACTTATAGTCTTGCTTTTTGTGTGAGTTTCAAAATCCTCCGTTTTATACTTTAATGTAATTGTTTTAAAATATAAATCCTTTTTGTCTAAACTATCACATATTTCTTTTGAAAAATAATTCAAATATTTTTTTAACTTGTTCATATCTTTGGTGTCGGATGTTAATGTTTTTTCTTTACCTACTGACTTGCTTATTTTTCTTCTATAGTCTACTTTTCTTAAGTCTATGCCTCTTATTCTATCATATATTTCTACTCCTTGCTTACCAAAAATTTCGACCATATACTCTCTTTTTAGAAGAAGCAGGTCTCCTACTGTGTAAACACCTATATTATTGAGAATTTTTTTTGATTTTTCACCAATACCATGCACTTTACTAATATTTATAGGTTTTAAAATGTTTGGTATATCTTCTTTTTTTATTATTTTTAGTCCATCAGGCTTATTCCAATCTGATGCTAATTTAGCCAAAAACTTATTATATGATATCCCAACTGAAAAGGTAATACCTACTTCTTCTTTTATCAACTTCTTTAAGAGTTTTATTCTAATCATATAATCAAATTTGTGATCAGTTAAATCAAGATAACCTTCGTCAATAGAAATTTTTTCGATTTTTTTTGTTATATTTTCAGCTATTAAATTAAATATTTTGTTTGAAACTTTAGAGTATTTATCGTGATCTGGATTAACTATAATACATTTAGGACATTTTTTTTTAGCTATAAATACCGGCATGGCTGATTTTATACCGTATTTTCTCGCTTCATAAGAACATGTTGTCACAATACCTCTATTAGATTTACCACCTACTAAAACTGGTTTTCCTTTCAAATCAGGATTATCTCTAATTTCAATTGATGCATAAAAAGCATCCATATCTATATGTGCTATTATATTTTCCACTTTTAATTACCAAA
>CAYMUD010000206.1:0-2993 GCA_964393495.1 uncultured Clostridia bacterium
AACAGATTTAGCACCAAATTTTCTGGAAAGATATCCCCATATAAAATTAGAAAAAACCGTACCGCTTATTTGAAAGAGAAGATATTTTCCGATGTAGCTTTGATTTATATTAAATGTATCTCTAGCAAAAATCATATAAAAAGGTAAAATCATCAAACTAAAACTCGCTATATTTTCTACCAGTATAAAATTTGAATAATTTAAATCATTTTTTAATAAAGCAGGGATTTCCTTTAAGTAATTAATAAGAGTGTCCTTATCTTTTTTTACTACAATAGAAGGAGGTTCTTTTATCAACCAAAAACCTAGGGATGCAATTACAAGGCCTACAAAACCAATTGAAAGCAAAATTACATAGTTGAATGGATATTCGAAACTTCCTAATGAGAAAACTCTATTAACTACCATACCTCCTGCAAAGGCGGCAATACTTCCTACAAGTTGTTTAGAGGAATAAAGAGTGCCTCTTTCTTTACTTGAGAAAAGTTTTCCTATTAGTTCAGAATAAGATAGTCCAGCGAATCCTCCGCTTATAGAAAACATTAGTATTAAAAAGAAAAAGCTTATAACAACAAGCTTAGAATTATCAACTGAAAAGAAATATACAAATAGGGCCATACCTAAAAAAGATAAAGCTCTTAGATAAATACCTATTAATAAAAATTTTTTCTTGTACTTGTATTTTTTCATATAATGACTAAAAACAGCATTAAATAATAAAGGAGCACCTAACATTATTGAATAAAGTAGGCCGAATATAATTTTATACTGTGTCAAACTATCAACAAGAGAAGGGAAAACTGTGTTGAAATCTATCATTGACATAGTTAAAGATAAAAACAAACCATGCCACAGAAAATAAAAATAGAAAATCTTACTATTGGAATTCATCTGCAATATACCTCCTTAGGGTATGGTATATTATAAGATTATAACTTTTCAGGGCATATTTCAATAAAATTACAGAAATGTCATAAAATAAGTAAGGGACGGTACTTGACTTTCTCCCTTTATTGATGTATAGTTACTAATAGTTAAGAGAAAAGGTGATGGATATGAGTAGAGAAGCTAGAGAAAAAAGTAGCTTTGGTACCTACTACATTAAACAAATAGGCTCACCGGATGTTAACTTGTTTGATGATGATATAGAAAGAAAAAAATTCATAGAAATTATAAAGAAGTCGAAAAAGAAATTTGACTTCAAGTTGTATGGTTACTCTTTGGATAACTTGAATTCCTACGAATTGATAATATTTGACAATGGTAGTGATATATCAAATATTATGAAAAGTATTAACATATCATATTCAATATACAAAAAAACATCAGTGAAGCTTTTTAAAGATAGGTACAAAAGCAAGATTATCAAAGATTACTATGATCTACTTAATACTAGCAAAAAGATACATTGTCGAGGAAAAGAAAGCAAATGGAATAGTTGTTGTGAATATACAATAGAAAAAAAGGAAGGAAGTTTGCTGGACATAGAAGATATACTTAGAGTTTTCAATTTCAAAGATATGGATTCTGCTGAAGTTTATAAAAACTACTTAAATGAAAAAATATCAGAAGAAGAGATTCTATGTGATAAGAATATTGTTTTATGTGATAATATTAGAGATTGTATCAATACGATAAAAGAAGCTGAGATAAAACTAGAGAATATACTTGATAAAAAAGGATATACCTTTAAAGAATTGATTAAAAACAAGGAAGAAAGAAATAAAATCATTAGACATTTTAGAAAAAGTTCTACATTAAGTCTTAAGGAAATAGGAATTATTTTTGGAGGTCTAAGTGAATCATCAGTTTGTAAAATATTAAGTAAATAGTGCCACAGAGTGGCATTTAAATTTAAAGACGCATTCAAGTAGCGTCGACAAATTAAAAATAGAGGTGTTAAAATGGGATTTGAATTAAATTTTGATACAAGTAGTATGAAAAGCAATACAAAAAAATTAGAAGATAATCTTATGTATGATGTACTTATCATTGGAGGAGGTCCTGCAGGGTTGAATAGCGCCCTCTACGCAATGCGTAACGGACTAAAAACAGGTATAATAGCCGAAAAATATGGTGGACAAGTCTTAGATACATCCTCGGTAGAAAACTACTTAGGTTACGAATCTATACCTGGAGAGGATTTGGTAGGTGCTTTTAGAAAACACGTAGAAAAGTATGATATTCCTGTAAAGAAGGATAGCAGAGTCGAAAAAGTAGAAAAGAATGATAAGAGATTTTACCTATCTATGTCTGATGGAACAGAGCTAAAGTCCAAAACGCTAATAATAGCTACAGGTAGTAAACCAAGAAAATTAAATGTACCGGGAGAAGAAGAGTTTTCTGGAAAAGGAGTTGCTTATTGTGCAATATGTGATGCACCCCTATTTCAGGGAAAAGATGTAGTAGTAGCTGGCGGTGGAAATTCAGCCGTAGAAGCAACTATAGATATATCAAAAATTGCAAATAAAGTTTACTTAGTTCAAAGAAGTGTGCTGAGAGCTGAAAAGGCCTTGGTAGATAAATTAGAAACTTTAGATAATGTAGAAATTTATTTAGGTACTCAAGTAAAAGAAATATACGGAGAGAAGTTAGTAAAAGGAATAAAAGTATACAAAAAAGAAGAAGATAAAGAATTTAATATTAAAGCAGATGGAATCTTTGTTGAAATAGGATATGTACCAAACAGTAAACCATTTAGAGATTTGGTTAAAACCTTGCCAAGCGGTGAGATTGAAATAGATTGTTCATGTAATACAAGTGTACCAGGCTTATTTGCAGCAGGAGATGTAACCACAGTACCTTATAAACAAATATCAATTTCCAGCGGCGAAGGAGCAAAAGCAGCACTAAGTGCAAATGCATATATAAATAAACTTAAATAATAGGAGGATACAATAATGGCATTACTTAATGATGAAATTAGAACAAATTTAGAAGAAGTATTTGGTAAAATGAAAAAAGAGGTAACTATTGCAGTATTTACAAAGGAA
>CAYMUD010000207.1:0-2990 GCA_964393495.1 uncultured Clostridia bacterium
GGGCACTGTTATGTTCCCATAGCTTTCTTGAATCCCCTACAAGCCTAAAATTCCAACAATCTTATTTTTTTGTTTTATGCTCATACATGGCCTGATCAGCTCTATGAATAAAATCTTCAATTGATTCTTGATCCTTTTTATGTTGAGCGAATCCATAACTAATACTGATATCATAAGGTGTGTGACTAATCTCATTATGTTTTTTGATGGATTGCTCAATTCTCATTAAAACCTGCGTCGCACCTTTAATATTCAAATCATTGAAAATAATTAAAAATTCATCTCCTGCCAGTCTACAGAAAAAATCATGCTCCCGAATCTGAGGTTTGACTATTAAACATAATGTCTTTAATAATTGATCACCCTCCCTATGTCCAAAGCTGTCATTCACTTTTTTGAGTCCATTCACATCTATAAAACAAATTGTTGTCCGTAATTTGTCTTTATATGATTTCTGAATTTGATGATTCAAAAACTCAACCCCTGCTCTTCTGTTGGGGATATCTGTAAGCGAATCAGTTAATGCATTTTGTTTTTCTTTTTCATGAGCCAGTTTTCGTTCTCTATTATTAATATACATTATTAAAACCACTACACACAATACGAAAAAAATAAAAATGAAAAATTTTAACAATTCTTTGTTGCTATTGTAGTATTCTGTAATAGTATGTGGTTTGTTAATAACAATACTTCCTGCCGGCAAGCTACTTGTTTCTATATTAAAACTCTTCAAAACATTATAATCAAACATATAGGTATTAGGACTGTTTAAAACAACAGGTATATCAAAAGCTTTTCCACCGCCTAAAATCTCAATGGCCATATCTCCGGCTATTTCACCGTGGGTATTTCCGGAAGTTAGGACGCCCCCAAGCAATCCCTTTCCAAGATAAAAATCCCATACGCTATAAATCGGTACACTTGCATTTTGTGAAATCATGCCAATACTTTCATCGAATGAAAAACTATTATTTGATTTGTCCCGGTTAAAAGTCAATAGAAATATAACGTCTCCCTTTTGTAATTTCTTAACTTTTTCCTGAATTTCAATCATGTTGTAGTTATCCCAAAATTCAAATTCTACCAGATTTTTATATTCCGGCATGAGTAAGTCTAGATTTTTTTTGTTCAATATCCCGGTAGTCGTCGTATCATTGATCACGATAATCTTCTTTGTTTCAGGAGTCAATTCAAGTGCTAGATTTATAGTGCCTCGCAAATCATAAGATTCCACAACGCCTGTAATATTTTCATCATCTTTAATATTTGATTCCTCGAAATAATTGACGCCACAAAATACGACCGGAGTATCTTTAAAAACCGTTCGCTGATTCAATCTAATGAAATTATAAGCGTCATCATCCGTGGTAATAATCAAATCAAACTGCTTGTTCATATATTTCCTAGCGAGCAAGGCGTGTAAATTTTGAAGATAAACAGGATCAGTATTATTCTTGGTATCCATATACTCATAAGAAAATTCAATATTATCAATGCTATTTTCTAGTTTGGAAGTCATTGCAGCTTCCAAATCATCTGTCCACTTTAACCCCTTATTATATGAATGAATCATCAATACTCGGATATTTGAAGTCTTCTCAATATTGATAACTATACTATCCTGCGGAAGCCACTCAAGCTTGATATTATTCTTTTTTAATTGCTCATAATCAAATTTATATTGAGTTGTTTCCTCAGTCACCACGGGGATATCCGAAGGATTTTCGCCTTTCAAAATTTGAGTAGCCATGGTTGCCGCTGTTGTCCCTTGATAAAACCCACTGGTTAGTTTTCCACCTATAATCCCGTGCCCAAGAGTAAAATCCCAAACCCCATAAATAGGAACATTACACTTTTCCTCAATCATAGCGATAGCCTCATTATACTCAAAATAGTTGTTTTGATTATCTCTAAAATAAATAAGATACAAAAGCAAACTATTTTCAGGTAATAATTGCGTTTTATTAATGATTGCTTCCAGATTTTCTCCATCTACTCGAATAAAATTTAACTGATTCGAATAATTCAAAATCACCTTTTCAAATTCCTTCATAATCGACACACCCGTGAGCGTATCATCAACAACGTAATAAATATTTTTTGTGTTAGGATGAATCCTTACCGCTGTATCAATAGTGGCTCCAATATCGAAACCCTCTACTACGCCGGTATATAAAGGATGTCCTTCCAGATTTTTCTCTTCAAAATAATTGACGCCGCAAAACACAACCGGTGTTTCCGGAAATAATTCATCCCCATAATTCATTAGAAATTCAAATGCGGTGTCGTCTGACGATATGATTAAATCAAATTCCCTATTTTTAAATTTATATTTGTATGTATTGAAAAGTGACTTGATGTATTGACTATCTAATAAATGCTGAGTGTCCATATATTCAACCTGCAGTTTGACATCAAATTCACCTGTATTTAGCACTGATTTGATACCCTCATATACATCATCACTCCATTTGTAGCCTGAATGATATGAATTCAGAAATAAGACCGTTTTAACTTCAGATGCTTGATAGGCATCTGCGGTAATGAATGAACAACTCATCACCAAAAATACTATCACCCCTACCCCAATAGCTGACCCTACCTTCATATTCACTTCTCCACTCTTTAAAAAAGTAATCGCTGCCAAAAAAACACCTAATAGGCCGGCTAAACATATTAAAAGTAAAGTCAAATTGTGCCTCCTCATCTGTTATTAAACTCATGTGACAGGCACCTTTCTTATCCAAAGATAACTATCATCCTTTACAAGTATTCCCTTGTGTCTCTTTTCAAATACATGTCCTGTTCTCTTATTCTCACGATTATATGTTCTTGCAAACTCAGTATTTATCCTTTGCATTACCTTACTTAAAGCCTCACCCATAGTTCTTAAAATAATATGATAGTGATTTTCCATAACAAGATAACCCAAGATTTCATAGTTAAACACTTCTATGTATTTTTTTGTTCATAAACTCATGTGACAGGCA
>CAYMUD010000208.1:0-2987 GCA_964393495.1 uncultured Clostridia bacterium
TTTCTTTCAAAAATTCTTTGCTTTTTAATATCCTTTCATTTTCTTTTAATTTTTCTAATTTATGTTTGTTCAATGCCATCTCTACATTGATTTTTAACTTGTTTTCCTCTATAGGCTTAACTATGTATCCATAAGACATAGTTTTTTTAGCCTTTTCTATTGTTTTATCATCACTGTAGGCAGTTAAATATATAATGGGTATATCCCTAATTTCATTAATTTTTTCTGCCGTATCAATGCCATCCATATCATCATCCAACATAATATCCATTATAATAAGATCTACATCTTTTTTTGATGTATAATCCAAAGCTTCTTTCCCGCTGCTAAGTATTTCCACCACATTGAAATCTTTTTCCAGTCTTTTTTTTATTTCAAGAGCTATGAGGTTTTCATCCTCAACTATCAGTATTTTTTCTTTTCTCATTTTATACCTCCTACTATTTTTTAAATTTTATAATAAATTTAGTACCCTTAACATCTTTTTTTTCAATAGTTCCTTTTAATTGACTTACTAAACTTTCAACTATTTGTAAACCTAAACTTTTATTTCTTAAATCAGCATACTTTCCTTTAAATCCATCACCATCATCAGAAATTTCTATAAAAATTTTTTCTTCTTTTACATATATATGTGCTCTGATTTCACCTTTTTTTCTACTTTTAAAGGCATGTTGTATTGAATTTGTTATTAATTCATTTACAATAAGTCCGCAATTAATAGCTTTGTTAATATTTAGGTCTATGTTATTTATATCGGCATAAAATTTAATTTTTTTATCTATTTTATAAGATTTAATTAATTCTTTTATTATATCTTCTATATATTCTTTGAAATTTATTTTATTGATATCCTTAGTTTTATATATTTTTTCATGAAGTAATGCCATAGACTTAACTCTATTTTCTATATCTTTTAGTGCTTTTTTCACCTTTGTATCCTCTATATAAGAGCTCTGTAAGTAGAGTAAACTAGAAACAAGCTGCAAGTTGTTTTTTACTCTATGATGAATTTCTCTCATTAGAGTTGATTTTTCTTCCACTGACTTAATAAGTTCTTGTTCTCTTTTATCTTTATTACGTATATCTACAATTGCTTGTGCAAATAATTTTAAAAGGTTTATTTCACTTTCTTTGTATTTTGCATATTTTAAAACTGAATCAAAACCTACGAAACCTATACACTTTCCCCCGTCAATCATAGGTACAGAAAGAACACTTTTGATGTTTTGTTCTTCTAAAATTTCTTTTACTCTATCCTTACTTTTATATTTAAAAACTTCAGGTATTCTTACTATTTTACCTTCTTTATGTTTTTTCACCCAACTGTCTATAATTTCAATGGGTATGTTTTGCAAATATTCTATTTGTGGTTCTACACCTTGTCTACACCATTCATATGTATTGGAAGTGAGCTTGTTTTCAAAATCATAATCAAAGGTATAAACTCTATCTGCTTCTACAAATTTTCCTATGTTTTTAAGGGATTCATTAATAAAGTCTTGAGATTCTCCAGTTGGATAATTTATGAACTTAAATGACATATTCATTAATATCGACAAAAATTTATTTTTATATTCTAGTGATTTGGATATTTCTTTTTGATTTGTTATGTCTATCATTGTACTTAAGTAATATTTTTTTCCTTGATTTTCAAGTAATTCTCCTGACAAAATACCATACCTAATTTTGCCACTTTTGATTTTATAAGTTACTTCTATATTTTTAATCTTACCATTTTTTCTAAATGAATGTAAAATTTTTTCTACTTCTGAATTTTTAGGTATAATGTTTAGATCTAAAAGAGTTTTACCTATTACATTTTCGTATTTATATCCTAAAGTTTTTAAAAAGCTTTCATTTACTTCTAAAAATTCATTTGTTTCAAAAGAATTAATTGCCATAATTGCAGGATTATTTTGGAATATTTTCTCTGCTCTTTCTAGATTCTCTTGTTCCTTGGTTATGTCAGTACATACGGCATATACACATTTTTTATTATCCCATTCTCCAAACAATATCCTTGTATCAACGCTTAATATATCTCCATTTTTTTTCTTTAAAGGAAGTGTGCATCCCCCTTTTCTATCAATTAATATTTTATCTAAAAGTCTTTCAGCTTCTTTTCTTACATTCAAGGGATGTATATCTAATAAATTTTTGCCTTTAATATCCTTTATGTCGTAACCTAGTTTTTCTTTTACTGATTTATTATTATGTATGATTTTACCTGATTCATTTGCTACAAAGATCATTCTATCTGTTGCTTCAAAAAAATCTTTGAAATTCTCTTCACTTGATTTCAGCTTATTTTCAATATTTATTTTTTCAGTAATTTCTCTTGCAGTAGCATAAATTTTATTATTATGATATCTTGCTCTCCATTCTAAATAAGAGTACTTTCCATTCTTTTTAAGGTACCTATTAACAAAAATCCTTATTTCTTTGCTTTTCTTTATATTATCTATATACTTTAAAGTTTTTTCCATATCTTCTGGATGTATATATTCAGTAAATTTACTTTCTTCTACTTCTCCCTGCTTATAACCTAATATTTCCTCCCAGGATTTATTGGCTTTTTCTATTTGATTATTCTCATTTATAATGCACATTATATTCAAACTGAGATTAAAAAAATCTTTGTTTTCCATTGAATCCTTCCTTTCGGCTATTTGTGTCTATATTATATCATATACAAATAAAAAAACACCTGAAAAACTAACCTTTTCAAGTGTCTCTTTAGATTTTTTAAAATATTAATTTCAAAAACATTATAACTCCGCCTATTAGAATAACTGGTATAAATAATATTCTAACTATTAAAAGCCCTGCTCCCATAATTGCGGTAAAGGGTATAGCTATAAAAGGCAAAAAAGAAAACAAAAATATACATCCGATTATTGCAAATAAAATTTTTAATATCATAAAACTTACTTTTAATGCTATGGAAATAAATATAAAAAATAGTAAAATTCCTATTAAAGTAT
>CAYMUD010000209.1:0-2967 GCA_964393495.1 uncultured Clostridia bacterium
GCTAATATTAAGGTTGGTTCAGCAGAAAATTCTCTAGCTACTACAACTTTTTGAATATTTCCTCCTGAGAGCATACTGATATTTTGTTTATAAGAATCAGCTTTTATATTGTATTCCTCTACTAAATTTGATGAGAATTTTTCAATTTCATCTGACTTTAACATATATTTACTTGAAAATTTTTCTTTATCAAATTGATTTGATATTAAATTGTGAAGTATATCCATATCCTCTGCACAGCCGTATATCATCCTATCTTCAGGTATATAAGATACTCCTAGGTCTCTAATTTCTTTTATAGTCAATTCCTTTGCTTCCCTATCTATTACTTTTACACTTCCAGAGTAGTTGCTAATTAATCCTGTAAGTACAGAAAACAATTCGCTTTGACCGTTTCCTTCTACTCCAGCAATTCCTAATATTTCTCCTTTTTTTAAATCAAATGATATTTTTTTTAATTTTTTATTGCCGGTAGAATTTATATGACATAAATTTCTAACCTTTAATACCGTCTCTTTAGGCTCAGATTTTTCTTTATCAAAAGTTAAAAATACATCTCTCCCTACCATAAGTCTTGACATTTCCTCAGTAGATGTATCTTTTGTTTCATAAGTTCCTTTACTTTTACCATTTCTCATAATAGTCAATCTATCACATATAGCTTTAATTTCATCCAACTTATGAGATATGAATATTATAGTATGACCTTTATCTTTCAACTTTCTAAGTTGTTCAAATAGTTCTTTAGTTTCTTGAGGCGTTAAAACAGCCGTAGGTTCGTCGAGAATTAGTATGTCAGCTCCTCTATAAAGTGCCTTTAATATTTCAACCTGTTGCTTTGTTCCTACAGGAATGTCTTCTATTTTTTGTCTTACATCTATATCAAAATTATATTTTTTTGCTATTTCCTCAGAAATTCTAATAGCTTCTTCCATATCTGTAAATATTTTATTCTTCTTAGGTTCTACTCCAAGTATAATGTTTTCTGCTACAGTTAAAGATGGTACAAGCATAAAGTGCTGATGTACCATACCAATATTGTTAGCTATTGCTTCATGGGGAGAATTTATCTCAATCTTTTCTCCTTTGTGATATATTTCTCCTTCTTCCTGCTTTTCAATACCAAAAAGCACCTTCATTAGGGTACTCTTACCTGCTCCATTTTCTCCTAATAGAGCATGAATTTCACCTTTTTTTACGGAGAAATTTACATGTTCATTAGCTACAATTCCATTAGGATATATTTTTAGTATGTTTTTCATTTCTAAAATCATTTCGCTCATATATTTCTCACCACCGTTAAAATTACAAAGGTGGATAGCTAATAGCTATTCCACCTAAGTAATAGAATTTATTTACTCAACTGAATCTTTTATAGCTTGTATCTCTTCATTTGTTTTACCAAATGCAGTATCAACTTCTACTTCACCATTTGCAATCTTTGCTTCAAGGTCTGCCAATTCGGCTCTCATATCTTCAGGTACTATTTCTTCATAGTATTCGTTCTTAGCAAGTCCTACTCCACCTTCACTAAGTCCTAAGCTTTCAGCTTCACCATAAGGTACTTCGTCGTTCATATGCATCTCAATACCTCTAAATAATGAAGCACCAACATTCTTAAGAACGGAAGTTGGAATATAATTTGCTTCAGGTTCTCCCATTATTAATGCTTGGTCTGAGTCTACACCAATAGCATAATTATCAGTTTCTACAGCTGCATCAATCTGGCCTAATCCTGCTAAACCAGCAACGTTAAACCCTACATCTACTCCTTGATTTTGGTACTGAGCTAATGCTAAGTCCTTACCCTTTGGAGTATCACTAAAGTTACCTACATATGAGATTATTACTCTAGTATCTTCACTAACATATTTAGCTCCTTCAATATATCCTACTAAAAAGTCGTTGATTACAGGGCTATCAGTTCCACCAAGAAATCCTATAACTTCATTTGAAGGATCTACCATTTCAAATTGATCTGAAGTAGTCATTTTAGCTGCTAATGCACCGGCTAAAAAAGATGCCTCATTTTGCTTATATGTAATTGAATATACATTATCGAATTCTCCACTTGAATAATCCATCATTTGGTCAAATATAAAATATTTTTGATCTGGGTACTGTGGAGCTACTTCAGCTAATGGTTCAACTAATTCCCATGTTCCTACAATTATAATATCCCAAGATCCATCATCAGAATAATCATAAAGTGTAGGTACCCATTTAGTTTTATCTATAGTCATTTCAACTGTTTCAACAACTATATCATCACCAAATTCTTCTTCTGCCATTTGAAGTCCTTCATGTGCGGAATCAAAGAATGATAAGTCTCCTAAAGTTCCATTTAAAAGCAATGCTACCTTTAAAGGCTCCTCGTCTTCTGCTGGCTCTTCTCCTTCTGCTGGTTCTTCACCTTCTGCTGGTTCTTCACCTTCTGCTGGCTCTTCAGGTGCATCAGTGTCTCCACCACAAGCAGCTAAAGAAAATACTAGTGTTAATACTAATAAAATTGTTAATAATTTTTTCATTTTCTTCCTCCTATTTTTCTTTTGCTTTTTTTATGCTTCTTACTGTCTTTTCGATTAATTCATCCAATGTTAGTTCTTTGTAATCCCTCATATAAGTTATTAATTTATCGAAGGCTGGATGAATAAGTCTTTCAGGGATGTTTTTCATTCCCTTTTGTATTCCAATTATAGGCATTATTTGCGCTGCATTGCAATCAACATCAATTCCAGACATGGTAACTATGTATAAAGTTTCTTCGTAGTCTCCTTGTCCAAACCACAGTGCTATAATTTCAGCACAGGCATTTGGATAGGTGTGAATCCAGTTGTATTTTTTATACCTTTCTTCACAAACTTCTAATGCTTCCTGCCATGAATTTGATTCTTTGCATTTATCCAGAGCAAATTTTACCACAGAATAGTATTCGCTATCCTTTGGAATTATATTAACTGCTGTTTC
>CAYMUD010000210.1:0-2928 GCA_964393495.1 uncultured Clostridia bacterium
AGGAAGAATAGAGTTTAAAAATGTTTGGTTTCAATATAAAGAAGATGAGTGGATATTAAAAGATGTATCTTTCACAGTAGAACCTGGGGAAACAGTTGCTTTTGTAGGAGCTACAGGAGCCGGGAAAACTACAATTCAAAATCTTATATCTAGATACTATGAGATACAAAAAGGAGAAATCCTTGTAGATGGAATCAACATAAAAGACATAGACCTAAAAGAATTAAGAGAAAAAATTGGCCAAATGCAGCAGGATGTTTTTCTTTTTACAGGAGATATAAAAAGCAATATACGTTTAAGAGATGATAGTATAACAGATGAAGAAATTCTTCAGGCTTCAAAATACGTAAATGCAGATAAGTTCATTTGTAAATTGGAAAACAAATACGACCAAAAAGTTTATGAAAGAGGAGCTACTTTTTCTGCTGGACAGAGACAACTTATTTCTTTTGCAAGGACATTAGCCTTTGATCCAGAGATACTTATATTAGATGAAGCTACAGCAAACATAGATACAGAGACGGAAATGCTCATACAAGATGCAATGGAAAAATTGATGGAAGGTAGAACTACTTTAGTAGTAGCTCACAGGCTTTCAACTATTCAAAATGCAGATAAAATAATCGTAATGCATAAGGGAAGAATTAAGGAAATGGGTAAGCATCAAGAACTATTAGCAAATAGAGGAATATACTATAACCTTTATAAAATTCAATATGAAAAAATTATATAGGAGAATTAAATGAATAATAAAAATATAACAATAATATTAATAATATTTTTAGCCGTAACAATATTTTTCAACCTAAATATGATGAGCAAAATTGATAATTTAGAAAATATGATTCTGAATATAAATAACAACTATAGAAATTTAGAAAGTAGAATAGGTGGCATAAGCAATTCAGTTCAAAACTCATTAAATCAATTTAACCAAGAGAAAATGTGGATAAGAAGTCATAAATTCAAGTTGGTAGAATACTATCCTGACCAAGAGAAGGTAGATATAGATATATCTATAGAATTTAATGAACTAAAGAAGGATGAAAAGTTATTTCTGGTAATAAAAGATAACAATAATAATCATCAGACCCTAGAAATGAAGGGATATGAAGAGTCAATGGTATATACAGATACCCTTGAACTAGATTCTGATAAGGACTATGAATTTTCAGTAGTTGGAGAAAGTGAAGAAAGCAAAAGAAGTGACGATGTAGATCGACTTTACGTAAAATCAACCATAAATAATTTGATAGTTTTTGACAGTCACATTCACAGGTCTTCTGCTAATGCTGAAAAAGAAATACAAAATTTTCACTTTAATTTACTAGCATATAAAAATGTAGAAAGATACAGTGTTTTTGAAGAATACATAAAAGATTTAGAAGTAGTAAGCTTGATTGGAGAGGTTTACGTAGATGGAGATTTATTTGATACTATGGACTTTATAAATGGAGACAACTGGGAACAATTAGAAATTAGAAGTGAAGGTGAAGAGGAAATTGTACGTGAAACAAGAGTCGGTTCTAAGATTATCATTGATATCGATGGAGTATATAACTTTGATGAAGAAGTATCCTATGAGAAAGCAGATATAGTACTTGTAATTAAAGCAGAGGACTCTAATGGCAAAGTTTACGAGCAGGAGATACCTGTTAATAGAGAGTGGTAGTCTTAAAATGATTTTCTTTAATAAATAAATTAATAACAATACTCCGGCTTTATAGCTTGTAGTATTGTTATTTTGATTTGTTTTCTTCTCTATAGCTTGTAGGTGATTTACCTACTATTTTTTTGAAAACTTTACTAAAATAGTTAGCTTCACTATAACCTAAATCTATTGCTATATTTACAATTTGCATATCAGTATATATAAGAAGATTTTTAGAAATATTTATTTTTGTAATAGAAATATATTCTGAAAAGTTTAAACCTGTTTCTTTTTTGAAAACTTTACTTAGATAATATGGACTTATATTAAAAAATTCAGAAGTTTCATCAAGGGTAATATATTTATTTATATTGATATAAATATAAGCTACTATATCATTTATGTTGCCGGTAAAACCATTCTTATTTTTTAATAACTCCTTAATAATTGATTTTATAAAATTAGTGAAATTTAATTTCAATATATACTTATTTGAGTAAATCTCTTTTTTATTCTCAAGATAAAATAAATACTTTTTAATGTTGTTTTTATTATTAATTTCAAAATTATCAGTATAAGAATATATTTTATTAGCAGACTTTTTAACTAAATCCCATATGCTTTGTAAATTTCCAGAAGATATTTCAAAGATGCAATCTATTAGTTCTTCTGATTTTTTTATAGATGAAGTGTAGTTATCTTGTATTATTTCATTAATAATAGAATCTATATATTCGTTACATTTTTCAAAGTTTGAGTTACTTTTTTCCAGACAATATTTCTTGATAGATTCAACTATTTTGTTTCTTCTGATGGGTTTTAATAAATAATCATCAACATGTAGTTTTATTGCCTTGTGTGCCAATTCAAACTCATCGTGGGCTGTAGTTATTACAATAGAGCATGATGGATAATCTCTCTTGATAATTTTACTTAACTCTAATCCGCTTTTACCAGGTATTTTTATATCCATAAAGACTAAATCTACGCTATTCTGAGCCAGAAGTTTCAAAGCTTCTACACTATTTGATGCCACTCCTATTATCTTAACTGACAAACCGCTTTCTTGGATTATCATTTTAAGTGCATTCCTTTCGATTTCTTCATCTTCTACCAATAAAATTTTTTTCATAATTTAACACCTTCATTATTATCATCTATTTTTTCAGTATTAATAATGATATCAACTTGGGTTCCATTATTGTTTTTACTTTTGATTTTCAGTCCTCTTTCACTTCCATAATGATGCATAAGTCTCATATTTACATTATATAAGC
>CAYMUD010000211.1:0-2906 GCA_964393495.1 uncultured Clostridia bacterium
CAATAATAAGGCTTTGGGTTTTGTATTCTAATATTGTTTCAACAATTATTTTCCATTTATCCACTAAACCACCTCCGGTGATTCATTTGAGAATATTAATTTCTATATTATTATCATCTCTTTTGTAAAGTTATTTATTCTTACTGCTTTTCCGTCCTCAATTATTACTATATCTTCTATTCTTACTCCGAATTTGCCTTTCATATATATCCCAGGCTCTATGCTAAAAGCCATAGCTTCGTCTAGTATAAGGTTGTTGTAGCCTGTTATATAAGGTGCTTCATGTACTGAATATCCTATCCCATGGCCTAGTCTAGTAGTGAAATAATTTCCGTAACCTTTTTTTTCTATAATTTTTCTTGCGGCATTATCTACTTCTTTTGCTACTGTTCCCTTGTTTGCCATTGATATACCTTTTTTATTTGATTCTAATACTATATTATATACTTCTACCTCTTCTTCTGATGCTCCTCCTACGAAAACAGTTCTAGTCATATCAGAAGTTAGTCCTTTGTATTTTCCTCCGATATCCATAAGAACCACGTCTTTTTTCTTTACTACTCCTTCTGTTCCAGAATAGTGTGGTAGAGCTGTGTGAGGTCCGCAGGCTACTATAGCAAATTCACAAACCATATCTTTTTCTTCAAACAGTGTTTTCACTCTCTCTACTATTTCTCCTTCTGTCATTCCTGGTTTTATGAAGTCTATGGTTTCTTTCATAACTTCATCGGTTTTTCTACCGGCTTCTTTCATTTTATCTATTTCGTCTTCTGTTTTTATTATTCTCATATCTTCTAAAATGCTTTTTCCGTTTTTGAATTTAACATCTATATTATCCATAACGTCTAGTATATTGAAAGCCCTAGCTGTTGAGTTTACTCCTATGGTTTTTCCTATTAGATTTTTTTCTTCCAATAAATTCTCCAAGTCTTTTAAAAATCCTTGATTATCAAGCCATGAGTAGACTTTTTCTGATGGCAAATTTTCTTCTACTTCGTCTCTTGTAAGTCTGTTGCAAAAATAAAAGTAATCTCCGTTTTCTTTTACGAATAATCCCTGTATTCTTTCACAAATGTGAGGAGAAAAGTCTGCTAAAAACATAAGTTCTTCCGACGGTGCTATAAACATAGCCTCTAAGTCGCTTTCCTTTAGTGATTCAATTAATTTATTCATATATTTTATATTCATATTGGTCTCCTTATTATATTTATCTACTATTTCTTCTAGTACTTCTGCTGACAGTTCAACTACCTTCAAGCATCCTTCTACTTCGTCCTTGTATTTTTCTTTAAGCTCTTCACAATTATCTGTGCCTAACTTTTCTTCAAAGCTCTTGTAAAAGTTTTCAATTATTTCTTTTCTTCTATCCTTTTCTACAGATTTATCTCCTGTAAACATAATTCCTAAGGCTGCTACTGCTCCAGTCAAAGCTCCGCATACACTTTCTACAGCCATTCCTCCTCCAAAGGCTGACATGGTTTTAAGGGCATCTTCGCTAAGCTTAAGATCGTATTCATCGTTAGCGCCATATATCATTGATTCTGCACAGTTGAGATCGTTTTCTTCTGAATAGTATTTCATTACTTTATCTGTTAGCATAAGTTTCTCCTCTCTTTTCTTATGATTTCATTAGACTCATTATATCAAGTGAATTTCTTTTCATCAATTAATATATTATTATGTTTTTGTACCATAAAACCGCTCACTAGGAGCGGCTTTATTTAATATATCCAGGATCATCCTGTTTTTTAACTATTTTTTTACCAGTGCCCATATTAATTCACATTCTTCATCTGAATCATTGTATGAATAATGAAGTTCACCTGCCGGTATAAAACCAGCTGAACTACTTGATACTTCATATTCTTTTTCATCTATTACTATTTTTGATTTTCCTTTAATTATAAAAGAGTACTCATCTTCTTCATGTGATGTGTAACCTTCTTCTGGTATTCTAGCTCCCGGTTTAAAAACTGCATATCCAAATTCTACTTTGTCGTTTGATGTGTTTGAATTATCAAATAGAGTTGTCAAATCGGCCTTTGAAATACTTTTTTTTGGTTTTATATATTTCTTTTCTATCACTTTTTTACCTCTCTAAAATTCTTTTCTTAATTTTGGGTCTAATAAATCTCTAATTCCATCTCCTATAAAGTTAGCTCCTATAGCCATGGTTAATATTGCTAATCCTGGGAAAGTACATATCCACCACTGCATAAAGTTATCCATTCCATCAGAAACCATAGCACCCCATTCTGGAGTAGGCGGTGGTGTTCCTAGGCCTAAAAAACTAAGGGTTGAAAAGAATAATATCTGATTTCCTATATCAAGAGTAGCTAATACTATTACAGCACCAATTGAATTGGGTAATATTTCTTTTACCAGTATTCTAATGTTTGATGCTCCTAGTGCTCTAGATGCTTCTATGTAGTCGTTTTCCTTTATTGATATAACTACACTTCTCATAACCCTTGCATAGGTGGGCCAGGCAACTATGACTAATGCCAGTAAAGTATTATATAAACTCGGTCCCAATACTACTCCAATAACCATTGCTAGTACAAGAGCTGGAAAAGCCAGAACCATTTCTGCTAAACGCATCATAATATCATCAGTTACTCCACCTACATATCCTGCTATGCCTCCGTAAATGCTTCCTATGGTAGCTGCTAAGGTTACGGTAATCAAGCCTGCTGATACACTTAGTTTTGCTCCTACTAATACTCTACTTAGTATATCTCTTCCCAATCTGTCTGTTCCAAACCAATGTTCACTGCTTGGAGGTTTTAATCTATTGACAATATCTTGTCCTAAAGGGTCATAGGGCGCTATTTGATTTGCAAATATAGCGATCATTATCCAAATAAAACAGATAGTGACACCTACTGCAAAGAAGGTATTTGTCC
>CAYMUD010000212.1:0-2886 GCA_964393495.1 uncultured Clostridia bacterium
AAACTTAAATTAAAGAATAGAATTTTTCTGACACCTATTACTTCTACAAAGGATGAAAAAGGAATTTTCAGTAAGAAAAGTTTAGATTTTTTAGAAAAAAGAGCCGAAGGTGGAGTGGGGTTAATATTTACTGGAGGATTTCCTCTTTTACTAGAAGATAGTTATATAGAATTGGATCTCAGAAGAAATCTAAAAGAATTGATTGGTAGAATTCATAAACATGACGCTAAGTTATGTCTTCAGATTAATCCTGGGTCAAAATGGATAGAATATAACTTAAATAAAAACATGGTTAATAATATCAGTAAAAAAGAGATGAAATTGATTATATATAAAATAGGTAAAATAGCTAAAATAGCTAAAGAGGAAGGTATTGATGCTGTTGAAATAAATGCTTCAGCGGGAAACCTCCTAGATCAATTCCACACAGAAATATGGAATAATAGAATAGATAATTATGGAGGAAACCTTGAAAACAGATTAAAATTCTCTATAGAATGTATAGAAAAAATTAAGGAAAATTGCGGTTCAGATTATCCAGTTTTATTTAAATTTACGCCTTATCACGGCACAAATAAAGGGACACAGCTAGATGAGGGTAAAAATATAGCTAAAATACTTGAGAAAAGTGGAATTTCTGGATTGCACATAGATATTGGATATAGTGATATTTGGTATAAATCCATAGATACAGTTTATCAAGAGGAACCTGGACAGATAGATTTTGCTTTTGAGATAAAAAAAGAAGTCCATATACCTGTACTCACTCAAGGTAAACTTTCCAATCCGGAGATAGCGGAAAAGGTTTTAAAAGATAAAAAAGCAGATTTAGTAGGATTGGGCCACCAGCTTATAGCAGACTCACAGTGGGCAAAAAAAGTTAGGGACAACAAAACGTATGATATAGTACATTGTATTAGCTGCAACGACTGTTTAGGATCTTTATTGAATGAAGGTGAAATTAAGTGTTCGGTAAATCCTTTGTGTTTTAATGAAAATAATTCAATAAATAGTTTGTCTATGAAAGACAAGAAAATACTAGTTGTCGGAGGTGGACCCGGAGGTATAACTGCAGCAATAACAGCAAATAATAATGGAGCAAAGGTGGAACTTTGGGAAAAAACTAATAGATTAGGTGGAAACTTTCTGGCTGCTGGAAATGATTTTTTCAAAAAAGATATTAGAATATATATGGATTATCTTATAGGTAAACTTTATAGGAGCAGTGTTGAAATAAAACTATTAAAAGAAGGAAATGAAGAAAATATTCATATTGATGAATACGATAAGATTATAATTGCAACGGGATCAAAACCCTCAGATACACCAATAAAGGGAAGACAAAACAAAAATGTCTGCAGCGGAAATGATATACTGCTCGGAGATAAAAAGTTCGGAAAAAAAGTTGCAGTAGTCGGAGGAGGACTTGTAGGGTGTGAAGTAGCGGCATTTTGTGCTGAAAAATCTGATAAAGTTTATATTATAGAAATTCTCGAGGATATTTTGGTAAATGAATCTCCAGGAATCAACGATGAACAGGCTTTGAGAAATATTCTTCTAGAGAGAAAGGTTAAAATTTATGGTAATTCTGAAGTTGTTGAAATAAAAAATAAAGAAATAATATTTAAAAACAAAGAAAAACTGAAAAAATTAGAAATAGATACGGTAATTATGTCAGAAGGATATATTTCCAACAATGATTTATACAAGGAAATAGGAGAAAAAGAAAAAGTAGTTGTAATAGGAGATGCTGTTACTCCGGCTAATGTAATCCATGCTATTCATCAAGGATTTAGAGAAGGCAGCAATTTGTAGAGTTGGTAATTAACATCATAACTGTTATAATATAAATATAAATTCAAGAAGGTGAGTTATGGAAAACAAAAGTAAATTTATTTTCATAGGAATAATGTTTTTTAGTGTTATTGCAATAGGTATATACGGTTATTCAGTTCTTCTTGGAGTAAGTTTTTTGGATGCCCTTTATATGACGGCCATTACTATATCTACAGTTGGATATGGTGAAGTTGGAGAAATGACTGGTGAAGCTAAAATTTTTACAATATTTCTGATTTTTTCCGGATTAGGAGTAGCTGGTTATGGAATAACAAGTATTTTTGCTCTATTTTTTGAAGGTCAATTAAAAGATGCATGGAGGAAAAGGAGAATGGAATATAAAATAAAGGAATTAAAAGATCACTACATAGTATGTGGAGCAGGGGAAGTTGGCAATATTGTTATACAACAGTTTAGGGAAAACAAATTAGAATTTCTGGTAATTGAAAATAATCAAGAAAGAGTTGAAGAACTTAAAAAAGAAGGAATATTAACAATAAATGATGATGCTACAAGTGAAGATGCACTAATTCATGCTAAAATAGAAGAAGCTAAAGGTTTAGTGGCAAGTTTATCGAATGATGCAGAAAATGTCTTCACGGTACTTACTGCTAGGCAGTTGAATCCGGATATATATATTATAGCAAAAGCAATAGAAAAAAATGCATATAAAAAATTGGAAAAGGCTGGAGCAAACAATACAATTTCTCCAAATGAAATTGGAGGAAGAAGAATTGCTGCAATGGTTATAAGGCCTTCAGTCATATCATTTTTAGATGTGATGACAAAAGCTGATGATGTACTGATAGATTTGGAAGAAGTTAAAATTGGAGCGGATTCAGACTTAACAGGGAAAAGCTTGAGAGAAGCCAAGGTTCCTGAAAGATCAGGATTAATAGTAATGGCAATTAGACATAAGGAAAACAATAAAATAAATTTTAACCCAAGTTCAAAGGAAGTTTTAAATGTAGGAGATGTAATGATTGTATTAGGTAAACCTGAACAGGTTGACTTACTAAAGAAGATAGCTTGTGATAATACAAAATCTAG
>CAYMUD010000213.1:0-2872 GCA_964393495.1 uncultured Clostridia bacterium
AATGCTGGTACTACTCCACCTTCGTAGTTTTCTTCAATGAAGTTTTTAACTTCATCAGATTGAAGGGCTTTTATTAATTTTTGAAACTTTTCTTCATTCTCTTCTCCGGACCGAACTACAACAATATTTGCATAAGGAGAGTCTTTACCTTCTATGATTACTCCATCCTTAGTAGGATTTAATCCTGCCTGAAGGGCAAAGTTTCCGTTTATTACAGCACCGTCTATTTCATCAAGAACTCTAGGAAGTGCTGCCGCTTCAAGAGCCGTAACCTTTAAATTTTTTGGGTTATCTACTATGTCTTTTTCAGTAGCTTCTAGTCCAGCACTTTCTTTAAGTTTTATAAGTCCATGTGATTCTAATAGGATTAATGCTCTACCACCGTTAACTGTGTCGTTAGGTATGGCTATTTCAGATTCTTGAGATATTTCTTCTATTGATGTAGATTCATTTAGATAAAGAGCCATAGGTTCAACGTGAATTGTGCCGATAGTTTTTAAATCTAAACCCTCAGCTGCAGCAAAATCATCTAAGTAGGGCTGATGTTGGAAAAAATTTGCATCTATTTCTCCATCAGCTAATGCAAGATTAGGTTTTACATAGTCTGTAAACTCTATTATTTCTAGAGTTATTCCTTGCTTCTCTAAATCATCTACTATTAAATTTACCAATTTACTGTGAGGTTCTGGAGTTACTCCTATTCTTATAAGATTTTCATCTGAAGAATTACCAGAACATCCGGCTAATACTGATATTAATAATACTATTATTAAGCTTAATGCTTTTGTTTTTTTCATTTTATTTCCTCCAATTATTTTTTATTAATCTTTGCAGATAATGTATTTCCTAAATATTGTATGGATTGTACCATTATTACTATTATTACAACTGAGGCTATCATAACGTCTGTTTCACGTCTGTAGTGACCGTACCTAATAGCTAAATCACCTAGGCCTCCACCACCTATGGCTCCAGCCATAGCTGAATAACCTATAATATTTATAATAGTTAAAGTTATACCTAAAATTATAGAAGGCATTGCTTCAGGAATCAAAACCTTGCTTATAATTTGAGGTGTAGTTGCTCCCATGGAAAGGCTTAGTTCAATTACACCTTTGTCTACTTCCTTAAGACTGCCTTCAATAATTCTTGCTACAAAAGGTGCAGCAGCAACTGATAGAGGCACTATGGTTGCAGTTGTACCTATCGATTTTCCTACTAAAATAGTTGAAAGAGGAAAAATCACTATCATAAGGATTAAGAAAGGAAAAGACCTTAAAATGTTTATAACACTATTGAGTATTTGATTAAACTTTGGTTTTTCCCAAATATTTTCCTTTTCTGTAACTACCAATAAAATACCTAATGGGAATCCTAGTAGTAGTGAAAAGATTGTTGAAAATGCTACCATATATAAGGTTTCAAGTAAGGACGGAATAACTAAATCAGCCATTATATCACCTCCACTGTTACATCTTGATTTTTGAAATAATTTAAAGCTTTTTCTACTTCCAATTCATCACCAGTTAATTCTAGAATTAGATGTCCAACACTTCTGCTTTGAAGTTTGTTAATGTTTCCTGAAAGGATGTTTATATCTATATTAAATACTTTAATTACATGAGATACTATTGCTTTCCTAGTTGTTTTACCTAGGAAGCTTAGTCTTACTATTTTTCCTTTGAAATCATCAGGGTTTATAATTTCTTCCTCTACACTTGTATGCATTGAGTTAATAAATTTGTGTGCAGTTTTTGTTTTTGGTTCTCTAAATAAGTTTTCCACAGTATTTGTTTCTACTATTTCGCCATTTTCCATAATGGCTGCTTTGTCACAAATTTCTTTAACAACTTCCATTTGGTGAGTTATCATTACTATGGTTATTCCCAATTCTTTTCTGATTTTATTCAAAAGTGAAAGAATAGACTTTGTAGTTTGAGGATCTAAAGCTGAAGTTCCTTCATCGCTTAGTAGTACTTTAGGATTGTTGGCAATAGCTCGAGCTATTGCTACTCTCTGCTTTTGTCCTCCACTTAATGTGGCAGGATAGGAATATTTTTTATCTTCTAATCCTACGTATTTAAGTAATTGATCGACTCTCTGCTTTATTTTATTTTTATCCATTTTAGATAAATGTAGAGAGAAGGCTATATTGTCATAGACTGTTTTTTGAGATAATAGGTTAAAGTGCTGAAATATCATACCTATATCTTTTCTAGTAATTCTAAGAGTTTCTTTGTCTAAGTTTGTAATATCAACTTCATCTATAAAAATTTGCCCTCTTGTTGGTTCTTCTAGTCGGTTAATACATCTTATGAGAGTTGATTTACCTGCACCGCTTAAACCTATAATACCAAATATTTCTCCTTGCTTTATGTTTAAATTTATACTTTTCACAGCTGTTAATTTTTCTTTTCCAATTGAAAATTCTTTATAAATATTTTGAATTCTAATCATTAAGTCACCTCGTAAAATTTTACATAAAAAAAACCTCTCGATAAAAGAGGCGGCCGTTCCTCTCTCATCTATCGATTTACTCGCAGGAATTGGCACCTTGTTATTCACAGGTTGCCGGGTTTCATAGGGCCTGACCCTCCACCACTCTTGATAAGAGTTTTTCTTATTTAATTTAGAACTAATAATAATACAATTAATTCTCTTTGTCAAGTCAATACTATTCTAAAAATAATTAGTCATATTGATTTTCTTTTTTAGGGAAGACGAATTGATATATGATTAAAACGGCTATTCCCAATGCCAACATAAGTTTGTATGAAGAATAATAACTTCCGGAAATGTCATATAAAGCTCCTACTATCATAGGACTGATGATACCTCCAAAACCTATAACTGCTGTTAAGAATCCATATAT
>CAYMUD010000214.1:0-2853 GCA_964393495.1 uncultured Clostridia bacterium
TTTTCTTCATTAAAAACTTCGTCATAAATTTCTTGTGCTCCTTTTGTAGCTCTCAAAAGTATAACTATGTCTTTATAATTAATTTCTTGCCATCCCTTATCCCTTGTAAAAGTTTTTTTACCTAATAAGTTTTTTATTTTATTTGCAGCAATTCTAGCTTCTATCTCCATATCCTGCAAATCCAAGAGTTCCTCATCTATATCATCTTTATCTTCAAGATTTTTATTAAAGATATTTATTTCTACATCATCATATTCGTTCTTTTCAAAATCCATACCCTTATATAAGTAGTTTGAATCATCATATTGGACCTCACCTAAATTTTTAGACATTATATTTCTAAAAAGAAAATTTATACAGCTTAAAATTTCAGTTCTACTTCTAAAGTTTTTATTTAAATTAACTATCATATTTTTTTTGTTTAGATTTTTTTGGTAATAATCGAATTTCGACATAAAAATAGTAGGGTCAGCCTGTCTAAACCTATATATACTTTGTTTTACATCTCCAACCATAAAAAGATTATAATCATTTTTTATTCTTCCAATAATTGTTTCTTGTACTCTATTACTGTCTTGATACTCATCTATATATATATATCTGAATTTGTTCTTATAATACTTGGATACTTCTTCAATATCTAAAAGTTCTAGTGCATAATGCTCAAGATCATTAAAGTCCAATAAACCTTTATCATTTTTTAAAGATTTAAATTTTTTATCCACTTTCTTTACAACTTCTACTAAAGCTTTCATAGGTATATAAGTTTCTTTAGTAATTTCTATAAGCTTATCAAATCCATCTTTGGGCACAATCTTTCTTATTTCTGAAATTATTTCTTTAAGCATATCTCTCTTAGATGCATAATTATAACAATTTTCGTCTTTTTTCTTGTTTGAAACTCTTGCCAGTGTTGAAAAATTAATAGATTTTAAATTTTTAGCAAATTTCTCTAAGTCTTCTTTGAATAAATTTTCCAATTCATCTACTATTACCTTATCAGCACTTAAGTTTTTATCATATGCATTACTTGGTCCATTGTAGTCAATCAGATCATCCATCTCACTAATTATTTTTTTTGAATACTTTAGCAAATTCCAAATATCCTCTTTTATTATTTCAAACCATATACTATCCCTATTTGTTTCTTTAAGTAAATCTAAAGATTCTTTCAACCACTTTATTGGATAAGAAAAACTTTGTATATTATAATAAGTTTCTTTTATAAAACCCTCTAATCTGGAATCTCCTCTATCTTCACTATAGTTGTCTACTAAATTTTGAAACTCAAAAGAATTATCTTCATAGCTTTTTTCTAAAACATCTTCCAAAGCTTCCATAAACAAGATTTCATTTTCCTCAGTACTACTTATCATAAAATTTGGATCTACATCTATCAAGTAATAGTACTTTCTTATCACATTTGTACAAAATGCGTGGATAGTAGATATATAGCTTTTATTTAATTTATTTATCTGTTTTCCCAATCTATATCTATCTGAATCTTTATTGCGAATTCTTTCTATTAAACTTTTTCGAATCTTTTTTTTCATATCTTTTGCCGCTGCATTTGTAAAGGTCACTATCAAAAATTCATCAATATTTACATCTTTCTTATCTAAGGTATCGATAATTCTTTCCACCAATACAGCTGTCTTCCCAGATCCAGCAGCAGCAGATACTAATAAGTTCTTATCCTTGTTATTTATAGCTCTACTTTGTTCCTCAGTCCATTTAATCATTGGAATCACCTGCTTTTTCCAAAAGTTTTTCAAAATCTTTTTTATTTATTTTAGGAATAATTCTATATTTATTGTTGGGCATAGTTTTATCAAACTGGCATATATCTTTATAAGAGCACCATCTACAGGGAATGTCCTTATTTTTTTTATAAGGTTGTATCATTATTTTACCTGACAATATATCATCTCCAACTTCTTTTACCTTAGCATCAATGAATTCTAAAAGACCTTCAAAAGATTCTTTTGCAAGGGTTTGAGAATTTTTACTTATGGAACCATTTTTGTTAAGTTTAATCCTTGCTAAAGTTGAATCTCTTTCCTCTTCAATTTTTTTATCCAATTTTTTTATTATGTCCTTATCTTCTAAAAAGTAACCTTCCATTCTATAACTCTTAAGCAATTCTTTATCTATATCATCCTTCTCTATATATTTATCTCCATCTATCCAAGGAAGTAAAATACTAAAATAAAATACTCCTCCAATCATAGAATTATTTCCTGTTATTTTTTCTGGATTTTTAATTAATGCATCTAGATATACGAAAAGTTGAAGTTCCATACCATTAGCCACGGATGTTAAGTCAATAGATTTACCCTTTGATTTATAATCAATTATGTTTACATAGTTTCCTTTTTCACCTTCGTATATATCTACTCTATCAATTCTTCCTTTGATTTTTAATTTTCTTCCTTCTTTAAGCTCTTTCTCTATTGATTTAATATTAGAATCATCACTAAAACTCACTTCGTATAAGCTAGGTTTAAATTCACTTCTGTTTAAATGCTCTATAAGCCCCTTAGCCGTTTCCATTCCAACTCTTGATATTTTTTTCTTAAGATATTGATTTCTATAATTGTAATCTATTGGACTGTAATCATCTTCTTCTATTGCATCTTTTATTGAATCATCCATTATTTTTAAACCCTTTTCAAGTTCAATATATTCTTCTTTTTCATCAGCTATGTACTTAGTAAATTTTTCTAAAGAACTGTGATAAATTTTTCCGATATCTCTGCTATCTACTACATATTCTTTACGTTCTTCAGGTTTTAGTCCATATTCCACAAAAAACTTAAAAGGACAGTGGGAAAAGCTCTCTAATCCATAAGG
>CAYMUD010000215.1:0-2846 GCA_964393495.1 uncultured Clostridia bacterium
TGGAAAAATTAGAAGATATTGATCCAGATTCTATTGATGAATTTTATAAAGAATTAGATGAAAATGATATTGAGATAGGTGGTCTACCTGACGATATAGATTTAACATCAGATGATGATAACGAAGAAAAAGTAGAAAAAGCAAAGAAAGAATCCGCATCAGATGAAAAACTGTTAAAAGGTGTAAATGTTAATGATCCGGTTAGGATGTATTTGAAAGAAATAGGAAGAGTACCTTTGCTGACTGCTGAAGAAGAAATAGAGCTTGCAAAAAGAATGGAACAAAATGACTTGATAGCAAAAAGTAAGCTTGCTGAAGCAAATCTGAGACTTGTTGTAAGTATTGCTAAAAGATATGTAGGAAGAGGAATGTTGTTTTTAGACTTAATTCAAGAAGGAAACCTTGGATTAATTAAAGCAGTAGAAAAATTTGATTATAGAAAAGGTTACAAATTTAGTACTTATGCCACCTGGTGGATAAGACAGGCGATTACAAGAGCAATAGCAGATCAGGCTAGAACTATAAGAGTACCAGTGCATATGGTAGAAACAATTAATAAACTAATAAGAGTTAAAAGACAACTATTGCAGGAGTTAGGAAGAGAAGCAACCCCTGAAGAAATAGCTGAGGAAATGGATATTGAACCTGAAAAGGTAAGGGAAATTTTAAAAATTGCTCAGGAACCAGTGTCTTTGGAGACTCCTATTGGGGAAGAAGAAGATAGTCATTTGGGAGATTTTATACCTGATGAAGATGTGCTTGCACCATCAGATGCTGCTACATTTATATTGCTAAAAGAGCAATTGGTAGATGTTTTAGATACTTTGACCGAAAGAGAACAAAAGGTACTAAGATTAAGATTTGGTCTAGATGATGGAAGAGCTAGAACACTTGAAGAAGTAGGAAAAGAGTTTGATGTTACAAGAGAAAGAATTAGACAGATAGAAGCAAAAGCCTTGAGAAAGCTAAGACATCCAAGTAGAAGCAAAAAATTAAAAGATTACTTAGAATAAAGATTCGGTTTCGAATCTTTTTCTTTTAGGAGAATTTATGAATAGTGAAAGAATGAAGGGTATAATCAACCTATTACCTAAATCTGAAATAATTATAGATATTGGTACAGATCATGCGTATATACCGGAAGAAATAATAAAAAGAAATTTAGCTAAAAAAGTAATAGCTACAGAAATAAATGAAAGCCCATATTTAAAAGCTAAAGAATATGTTGAAAGAAACTCTTTAGATGGATTTATAGAGATTAGAAAAGGCGATGGTCTTCATGTTGTTAATTCAGAAGAATTAGAAGTTTTAATAATAGCTGGTATGGGAGGATTATTGATTAATCGAATTATTGAAGAAAATAAATTTAAATTTTCACAAGGAGATACCTTAATTTTACAACCAATGAATGCAGTTGATAAAACAAGAAAATTTCTAGAACATAATAAATTTGAAATAGTAGATGAAAATTTATGTAAGGAAGATTACCACTATTATTCAGTTATAAAAGCTAAATTTAATAGTGATTTTAAAATTGAAAATGATAAGATGGATTATATAACAAATGAAATTTTATTTAAAAAAAGAAATAAATATATTGAAGAATATGTAAATAAAAAAATCGAAAAAAATAATATAATAATTAATAATATAAAAAAAAATAGTAATAATACAGAAAAAATGATCAGACTAGAAAGTATAAATACTAAATTAAAGGAGTTATTGAGTAAATATGAATTTGAATTATATAATTAAATTTTTAGATGAACTATACCCAAAAGAATATTCTGATAGTTGGGACAACTCTGGTGGACAGATTATAAATTTTGAAAAGGATATAAAAAACATAGTAATATCACTAGATATTAGTGATGAATTGATAGATTATGCTGTAAAAAATAAAGCAGATTTAATAATAAGTCATCACCCAATGTTTTTTAGTGGGTTGAATTGTATAGACTTGAGTACATATAAAGGTGAAATGGTTAAAAGTATAGTTAACAATGAAATTAATGTTTATTCAATGCATACAAATTTTGATATGGGAAAACAAGGAATGACTAAGTTAATAGCTAAAAAACTTGGTTATGATTATTTTGATGTTTTAAAGATAGAAGATATTGGTAAAGGTATTGGATATGGAGGAGTATTAGATTTAAAAAGGGATATGAATCAAAAAGAAATTATTAATTTAGTAAAAAAGAAGTTTAAGATTGATAAGCTCAAATATTTCTCACCAAAAGAAAAAAAATATCGAAAACTATCATTTTGTGGTGGAAGTGGAGGAGATTTTATTAAAGATGCTGCTGAAGTATCAGATATATATTTAACAGGAGATATAAAGCATCACGATTATCAACTGGCTTACGAACTAGGTTTAGATATTATTGATATAGGGCATTATAATTCTGAAGTTTATTTTAATGAATATATAAATAATTTAATAAAAAACAAAGATAAAACTTTAAATATAAAAAGATTTGACAGAAACGTATTTAAGAGTATAATTGTATAGGTGAAATAAGTAAATTGGATAGTCGCATCCTTGAGATGAGGAAAGTCCGAGCTTTATAGAGCAGAGTGCTGGCTAACGGCCAGTAAGGGTGACCTTAAGGATAGTGCAACAGAGATATACCGCCTTTTAAGAAGGTAAGGGTGGAAAGGTGAGGTAAGAGCTCACCAGCAGTTAGGTGACTAATTGGCTATGTAAACCCCACTCAAAGCAAGACCAAGTAGGGACATGGAATGGCTGCTCGTCATATCCCGTGGTAGGTCGCATGAACTTTTTGGCAACAAAAAGTCTAGATAGATGACTGTCAAAACAGAACTCGGCTTATAGATTTACT
>CAYMUD010000216.1:0-2843 GCA_964393495.1 uncultured Clostridia bacterium
TAAATGATATATATAAATTCATAATGGAGGAATACTAAATGTTAGAATTAAAAAAGGTATCAAAAACTTATTCAAATGGAAAGGTAAAAGCTGTAGATAATATTAGCTTTACCCATAAAGAAGGAGAAATACTGGGATTTTTGGGACCAAACGGAGCAGGAAAAACTACTACTATAAAAATGATAGTAGGCCTTTTAAAACCTGATGAAGGTTCTATTATGATAAACGGCATCAATAACCAGGAAAATCCTATTGAGGCAAAGAAATCTTTCGGCTACGTACCAGACAACCCTCAAGTTTACGAAAGACTTAGGGGAATAGAGTATTTAAAATTTATATCCGATGTGTTTCAAATCCCAAAAGAAGAAAGAGAAGCTTCTATAAAAAAGTATTCAGATGTATTTAACTTAACTCATGCATTAAATGATATGATCAACTCATATTCCCATGGTATGAAACAGAAACTTGCTTTAATATCTGCTTTGATTCATAAACCAGACCTTTTTATACTAGATGAACCTATGGTTGGACTAGATCCAAAATCTTCCTTTAAACTTAAAGAGATAATGAGGGAACACTGTGATGAAGGTAAGTCTGTATTCTTCAGCACCCACGTTCTTGAAGTTGCTGAAAAAATATGCGACCGTATAGCTATTATCAACGAAGGTAAAATAATAGCCTTGGGTACAATGGAAGAGCTAAAAGAAAAAGCTGGAAAAGAAGAAACTTTAGAGAATATATTCTTGGAGGTTACAGATAATGAATCAAATAATACATTTATTGAGAATTAATTTGATAAACAGCTTTAATATAAATACCCTGTTTTCAAAAGAAATATTAAAGAAAAAAAATATATGGAAACCCCTACTTTTTGTGTTTATAATCGTTAGTATTGCTCCATCCTACTATCTTTATATAGGTATGATTGAAAATATCGGTAAATCTCTTTTGATGATAAATCAGGAATCCTACCTAATGGTGCTGGCTTCAACTTCTGCCTTTATGGTTGTTTTTTTCTTCGGAATATTTTATGTAATGGGTTATTACTATTTTTCACAGGATACAAATTTACTTATAAGCCTTCCTATAAAACCTAATAATATAGTAATATCCAAGTTTTTAACGGTGCTTCTATACGAATATGTAATACTAGGAATATTTTTAATACCTGTTTTTATGGTTAATTCTACCTTAGTTGAAGGTGGGATACTTTACATAATCAAATCTATAATACTTTTTATCGCTTTACCTATAGCTCCATTGAGTATAGCTGCGATTTTCGTTACTATTCTTATGAAATTTACTAATATAAAAGGAAGAAAAGACCTTTACAGAATCGTATCTATGTTTGCATTTCTATTTGTTGTTCTGGGATTACAGATAATTATACAGAGAAATATGATGAGTGTAGAACCTGGAAAAGAGCAGGAATTCATCTCTCAAATGTTTATGGACAACAAGTTTATGCTAGAAACTGCTGGAAGGTTTTATCCTTTATCCAAGTGGTTTTCTCTGACTTTCTACAGTAACAACTGGATACTTTATTTAGGTTTATTTGTGGGATCTACTGCCCTTATTTTTGCTTTAAGTCTATTTATTTCCAATAAATTTTACTTCAAAGGATTGATAGGAACAGAAGAATCTACATCAAAGAAAAAAGCCTTAAATTCAAAAGAATACTCAGCAGTACTTAAGTCATCCCCACAATTTATAAGTATATTTTTAAAAGACTTTAAAGTCCTACTTAGGACCCCTATTTATCTTTTCAACTGTGTAAGTACAGTAGTTATAATACCTTTTATATTTATAGTGATGCCTTTAATGACCGGATCTGGAGATATGATGAATCCTATAATAGGTTTGATAGAGGCAAATTTAGAAACTGCCTTATTAATATTTGCCGGAGCCTTTATGATGTTTTCTTTGCTTAATCCTACGGCTTCTACAACCTTCTCAAGAGAAGGAAAGCACTTTTGGATAGATAGGTCACTGCCTATTAACTACTCCAGCCACATAATAGGCAGGATAATATCACCCATGGTTCTTCACCTGGCTACTATACTGGCTATAACCATTGGATTTAATTATTTTATAAAACTAGATTTAATTTATCTTTTAATTCCATTTGTTGTTGGATTTCTTGGAGGAATACCATTGAGTTTAATAGGTCTCATAGTTGATTTAAAACAACCTTTACTTGATTGGACAAACCCTCAGAGAGCCGTAAAGCAAAATTTAAATGTTTTAATAGCCATAGTAGCAAATCTTATATTCATAGTAGCACTTGCAGGTCTGAATTATTTGTTTTTAAAAATCGACTTAAATTTTAAACTTATAATACTAGTGGATATAGGTCTAATTTCCCTATCTTCTATAGTCCTATATAAATACAGCATTAAGTACATAGGTGAAAAACTTTCAAGTATAAATTAATAAGAAATGTTGTATGAAAGGAGCCCGAATTATGATTAATAAACTTGATTTTAATGCGAAGAATCTAACTTCAAATGCAGGAATATTTTTACTTCTTGAAGAAGCAAGAAACATTGGCATTTTCGATATGATTGAAAATGATCTCAATTTTGATATGCTTAAAGACCAGGTTGGAGAGAATGAGTATTTGATAGAAGCCTACTTTACTAATTCAAAAGAGGCTACGAATTTCCAAACAGCTTATGAGAATGCAGGACTTCCCCAGAATGGACAGGCTGTAACCTATGCAATTATTTTCTTATTAAGTGCACTAACTGATATTACAACTGTATTTGTTTTACTTTCATACATCGCGATATTTTTATTTATTCTTTCTAAATCTTCTTTTAGATTATTTATAATTATCATTT
>CAYMUD010000217.1:0-2828 GCA_964393495.1 uncultured Clostridia bacterium
TTTTCTAAGGATTCAGGATCTAATGAACCGAAGCCTTCGTCAATAAATATTGTATCAAGCTGGACTCCTCCCGAGTAAGACTGTACTACATCTGATAGTCCTAAGGCTAAAGACAATGAAGCTTTAAAACTTTCTCCACCGGAAAGAGTTTTTACAGATCTTGTCTTTCCCGTATAACTATCAAATACATCTAAGTCTAATCCAATTTGTCTTCGTCTTGTATATTCTTCTGCTCTTTTCATATAGTATCTATCTTCTGTCATTTTTTTAAGTCTTTGGTTAGCAGCATTTATTATATCTTCAAAGAATTCTATTTGTACAAATCTCTCCAGGGATAATTTATCCATTCCATTTTCCCCTCTACCGTTTACAAGCCCTGAGAGGTAACTGTACTTACTGTGTTTTTTCTTCATTTCTTCTATCTTTTTATAGCTTGATTTTAATTCTTTAATAAGTTCTTTGCTTTTTCTTATTTTCGTTTCAAGATTTGTAATTGTCTTGCCGCTTTGTGTTATCTTTTCTTCTATTTGGGAGATATTTCCCTTTATTTTTTCCAAGTCAACAACTTCTAAATCTTTTGTTTCTTTGTCTAGTTTTTTAATATCTATCTGTAATATTTTAATATTTTCTTTGTAAGTTTTTATTTCTTCTTCTATTTTTTTAATATTTTCTTTTTCTAATACCGATTTTATATACTCATCTTTATCTTTAAGTCCTTCTTCTTTTATCTTATCAATAAATAACTTGTCCTTTTGTAAGGTTTCCTTTTCCAACTTTTCTATATTTGCTTCTATACTTTTAAATTTTTCATCAAGTCTAATTTTTTCTTCCTTGATTTCTGTGTATTTTTTGTTTATATTTTCTTTTTTATTTTCTTTATCTTTCAGTTTTTCTTCCAACTTTTGAATTAGTATTAAAATTTCTTTCTGATTTTCCTTTCCCTCTAAGGATTTATTAATTTCTTCAATTTGAGTTTGAAATTTTGTAATATTTAATTCTATGTCTTTAAGTAATTTTGATTTTTCTTCTTTTTCTTGCACTAATTCTTCTATTAGTTTTTCGAGTTTTTTCTTCTTTTTTCTTTGCTTTGCTACTTCTTCTACATTTTTATTAATACTTAAAATTTCAATATTTATTTCTTTTTCTTGTTTTTGAAGCTCAACTAAAGAATCTTCCGTGTTTTTGAGATCTTTGCTGTAGTTTTCTATATTTTCTTTAATACCCTTTATTTTTTGTTTTAGTGATGTTTCTTCATTTTCTAGTTTATTTATTTCCGAAGTTATTTTCCCAACTTCTTTTTCTAGTTTATCTAAGTCTTTTTTTGTTATGTCTTCTCCTTGAAACTCTGCTTTTTCCACATGTTCTTTAGAACCGCATACAGGGCAGGCTTGTCCATCTTTTAGCTCTTTGGCTAATATAGCTCCCATATTTGAAAAATAGCTTTCCCTAATGTCCTTATAATCCTTAGTTTTGTTCTCTTGATTTTTTTGGAGTTGATTCTTTTCTTCTATTATTTCTTTGATTTTTCCTTGGATATTTTTGATCTCTTCTTGTGAAATTTTAATGCTGTTTTTTATCTTTATATCCTTTTTAATTTCAACAGCTTTATTTTCTTTTGTATTAAGTTTGTCTTTTAATTCAATCAAGCTTTCAAAATTTTTATCTATTTTTTTATTTTCTTCTTTATATCTTGTAAGGTCTTTTTCTAAGGATTTCAGTTCTTCAAGAAGCTTGTCGTTTTGCTTCTTTGATTCCTTTAAATTTTCTGTAATTTCTTTCTTTTCTTTTATTTTGGGAAGAATATTTTTCTTTTCTTTTATATCTTCTTTTGTTTTTTCAATTTCATGTAAATATTCTTTGGAATTAACCTCTTCATTTTCTTTTTTTAATTCCTTGAACTTCTCATCAATTTTTTCTTTTCTTTCTTTTGTTTCTTTTTGTAGTTCTTCTTGTTCTTTTAAATCTTTCTTTTTATCATTGTAGTTTTCTTCAAAAGGCTTAATCTCTAAGTATTTTTTTCCTTTTTCCACCTTTTCTTCTTGAAATTTAATATGATCCTCTTTCTCTTTTTCTTTTTTTAAATCTTTCTTTAATTTTTCTTTCTCTTCAATTTTCTCATTTGTTTTTTTAGCTTTTACTAATTTGTCGGTTTCTTTTTTAAATTTATTTTTGTATTCTATATTTTCTACTTTTAATTTTTCAACGTTTTTTTCATCATCTTTGATGAGGTTTTCCGTCAGTTTAAACATGCTGCTGTAATTGTAGTATTCAACACTTAGATACTCATTCATCTTTTCATCATCTTTGTATTCTGTTCTCCCGGCTGCCTGTCTCAGAAGACTTTCTCTACTTTCAATTTCATTACGCATTTCTTTTTCTGAATTTCTAAATCTCTGCTGTATATTTTCATATAAAGTAGTATCGAAAAGTTTCTGGAGAATTTTTTCTCTTTCTTTACTTTCGGCAACTAGCATTTTTCTGAATTCTCCTTGAGGTATCATCATTATCTGGGAAAATTGATCGGAGTCCAGTCCAATAATTTCGTTGACTTTGTCATTAACATCATTTATTCCAGAAAAATTAAGATTTTTACCAAGTATTTCAAGCTCTGCTACTGTTGACTGCGTAGTTGTACCGTCGCCAACCTTCTTATATCTAAGCTGTTCCGGTACTCTTCTGATTTTATATTCCTGTCCTTTTAGTTCAAATATAAGTTCTACCTGAGTGGTAGTATCCAAATCTGAAAATTGGCTTATAAAATCTTTTGCTTCTCTATTTTCTCCACTGCCTTCTCCATAAAGAGCATAGCTGATAGCATCAAATATTGT
>CAYMUD010000218.1:0-2821 GCA_964393495.1 uncultured Clostridia bacterium
TTATAGAAATAGGTTTTCATTAAATCTTTGTCAAAATACTCAGTATCCAACATGGCTACCTTTGCACTTAATTCGGCATCCCTATCGCTGTATGGCAGTAAGCTTATACCTCCACCTCTTGATGTTTTTTCATAATCACCTAGGTCTACAAATTTGTCTACATATGTATTTTTATCAAAGTTTTCCTTTATAAATTTTCTAGCAATTACAGGTGTAAGTTTTTGGTCAATTCTTTTACCACCTATATATCTAAAATCCAGTAGAGTATTGTAAAACATAGATTCGCTTTCGTTAAAGAAGGTCACTTCTGCATTAGAGTAAACTTGATCAAAGGTGGTAGCTTCTGAAAGCTGGTAGTACTCTTTGTTGTCAAAAAATACTGTTGAATCCACTACTTCAAAGGTCTTTTCTAGAGCATCCTTATATTCGCCGCCATGAGCATATACTCTTATAGTGTAGCTTCCTTTATCAAGCTCTTCTAAGGATATATTTGTATAGTCTCCTACAGTGCCTTCCTTAGAGAAAGATTTTTCTTCTCCGGTGGTATTATTTACAAGGTCTATTTTGTAAGCAACACTTTGTCCTTCATCAATCTCTTCTCCAAACACTCTAAGACTTATAGAAGGAATATCTCCAGTTATAAACTCTTTGCTGAGTATTGTATTAACATAGAATGGAAGCTTGGCATTTATATTTATCTTCGAAGAATAAGACTGCATATCTTCGGTAAATCCCTGGAAGGTAACTCTCCAAGAAGTTAGATTATCCGGTAGTTTAAAGGATAAGGTCCCTTCTCCAGATTCATTTAATCTTATTGTTCTGAAGTAGGCAGTATCTTTAAATTCTCTTCTTACAGTATAATCTCCACCTTCTCCGCCTTTTTCTGCCATTACTCGGTAATCAAAACTGTTGAAGTCGTTGGATATATAATCTTTTTTAATACCTGTTGAATATACTGGAGAATATAAATCTGCCAGTGGATTTACATTTTGTGGGAAAAGCTCAAAATATGCTTCATCGACTACACTTATATTGACATTAGATTGAACAGGTTCTCCTTTGTTATCCAATGCTTTTATATCTATTGTGGCAACTTCTCCAGGACGATAATCCTTCTTATCCGTACTTAGACTTATGTTCATTTCTTTTTCTTCATATTCGTAGCTTAGATGTGTAGCTGATAGGGTTTTAAATATATCACCCTTGTTTATATATACACCCTGTATAAATACATTAGGAATGTAGGATTTTTTAAAGTTTAAGACTCCCCTTACGTCATCTGTTATATAGTATTCTTTTACGCCGTCCTGCATTATCATAACAAGAAGCTTATCTTCTTCTACTTCTTCTTTTATACCTTCTTCACTACCATCTTTTAAGTAGTAGGTGAAATTTTCATCTTCTTTAAATCTATACTGTTCTTTATCTTCTATTTCTATAGATAGACTCCTGTCTTCCATATTGAAGATATTTCGCTGATTAAATCTATAGCTTTTTCGTTCTACGATAGTATTTTTGTCTTCATTCAATGTTACTATAACTTCAAAGTTGCTTTCAGAGTCTTTAATGTAAGGTGCTTCTAATTCATATTTTCCGTTTACAGTATTAAGATTAAAATTTTCTCTCTGCTGAGATCGCTTTACGTATTCGTATTTAGTTTTTCTTACCTTATCTATTAGGTCGTAGTAGGATCCTCTTTCTACTTTTTCATAGTAGCTTTCCACTACCTTTAAGTTAACCTCTTCATTAAGGGGAGCTCCTCTCATGTCTTCAATGTCTTTATTTTCAGACTTTATATATTTTTCTAAATCAATTTCATTTATATTTACAGTAATTACAGGAGTTTCCAATTCGCTGTTTAGGTCTGTAGTTATCATTTTAGTCTTAGGGAAAAATGTAAAGGTACTTAAATCTGTAATCCGCTGATCTTCAGCATCCCTATTATATGCAGCCATCCTTCCAGAAGTAGGTCTCCAAGAAGTAGTATTATCAGATGGATTAATAGTAATCTCTCCAGTTCCATCTTCATCTGTTTGTAAAGTGTTGTTAACTAATCCGGACAAATTAAAATCAAGATTAAAATTCATATTTGCTGCTGGACTACCATCGAAAAATTCGGATTTAAGGTTGTAAGTTACTTCTTCTCCTACCATTACATAGTCTTTATTAAAGTTAGATTCTAATCTGTATATTGGTTTTGTGTACTCGCTTATATAAATATCTTTTTCCATTACGGTTTTATCATCATTAGTTAATACTAGGTTGTACCAGCCCGTAGTTAAATCTTCAAAAGAAAAACTAGAGGTAAAGGTACCTATTTTATCAATTCTTACACTCTTGCTTTGGATTTCCTTTTCACCGTACACGTTGGATATAAAGGATAGGGTATAGTTGTTAGAATCCATATCTTTCTTTGGTTTTACATATCCAAATATATTGACCTTATCACTTGGCTGATAGGTACTCCTATCTGTAAAGAAATAGGACCAGAAGTCTTTAGAGTCAGGACTGTAACTATTGTAGTAAAATGGTCTGTAGCTATACTCCGTCCTCAAGATAAAATCATTATATCCATCTGCAGATACAGTACCGTAGGTTATCCTGCTTTCCTCTTCAGGAGTGTAATCTATTTGAGCAATACCATCAGAACCAGCCTTACCTTTAAATCCTCCTTCAAAAGATACATCAGCACCGGCTAAAGCTTTTCCAGTGGAAGCATCATTTAACCATAGAAACTGAGAATCTTCCAATTCTGCATTATATACTAATATATCGCTTACCTGAATGAAGGTATATCTTTTAGTACCTTTCAAGCTAGCTT
>CAYMUD010000219.1:0-2811 GCA_964393495.1 uncultured Clostridia bacterium
GGAATACCTGAATATAGACTACCTAAAGAAGTGGTTGATAAAGAAACTGCTCTTATTGAAAAAATGGGTGTAGAATTCAAATACAATACAAAACTTGGAGAAGATATAACAGTAGATTATCTTCAAAACAACTATGATGCATCTTTGTTAGCTATAGGAGCTTGGAAAAGTTCAAGTATGAGATGTGAAGGAGAGGACTTAGATGGAGTTCTTGGTGGAATAGATTTTTTAAGAATGGTAACTCAAAATGAAGAAGTAAATTTAGGTAAAAAAGTTGTAGTGGTAGGTGGAGGAAATACGGCTATGGACGTTGCTAGAACTAGTGTAAGACTTGGAGCTGACGTAACGGTTGTATATAGACGTACTGAAGAACAGATGCCTGCCGAAGAAATAGAGATAGTAGAAGGTAGAGAAGAAGGATTAAAATACAAATTCCTATCATCACCGGTAAAAGTTCTTGATGAAAATGGTAAAGTTGTTGGTGTTAAATGCCAAAAGATGAAGCTTGGAGAAAAAGATGCTTCAGGTAGAAGAAGACCTGTACCTATTGAAGGGGAATTTGAGGAACTTGAGGCTGATACAGTGGTGGCTGCCATAGGGCAAAAAGTTACTTTAGGAAATATAAAAGGTATAGATACAACTAAATGGGGAACAATAGAAGCAAAAGAAGCTACCTTTGAAACAAACATTGAAGGAATATTTGCTGGTGGAGATGCTGTAACAGGACCTGGTATAGCTATAGAAGCAGTAGATCAAGGAAAAAAGGCAGCAAGAGTTATAAACAGCTACTTCCAAGGAGAAATAATACCTCAAAAAGATACTATTATAGTAAAACAGGATGATTTAACAGAAGAAGACTTTAAGGATATAGAAGTTGAACACAGGTTGGAAGTAGACGTATTGGATGCTGATTATAGAAAAGGAAATTTCCAAGAAGTAGTAACTAAATATTTTACGGAAGAAGAAGCGTTAAAAGAAGCTTCTAGATGTCTGGAATGTGGATGTAAGGATTACTTTGAATGTCAACTTATACATTATGTGCAGGATGATCAAATTGATACTGAAAAAGACTACGGAGTAAATCATAAGAGATATGAAGAACAGACTCACGAATTTATAGATAGAAATCCAGATAAGTGTGTACAGTGTGGTTTATGTGTTAGAACCTGCGATGAAGTAATGGGAATAACAGCTCTTGGATTAGTAGATAGAGGATTCGATACGAAAGTAGCTCCTGAATTTGATTTAAGACTTGAAGACACAGACTGTATATCCTGTGGTCAGTGTATAGATGTATGTCCTGTCGGAGCTTTCCAAGAAAAAATTAATACTCAAAAAGAAATACCTTTAAATCTAGAAAAGACTGAATCTATCTGTAGTATGTGTTCCTTAGGATGTAATATTGTGTATCAACACAACGGAGATAAAATTTATAAGGTTACTCCAAATAGAGATAAGGATGATGGAATACTATGTAAAGACGGTAAGTTTGGATTTGAATATATCAATAAAGAAGATAGGATTTTAGCTTCATTAGTTAACAAAGAAAAAGCAACATTAAAAGAAGCTCAGCTTGAAATTGTTTCCCAGCTAAAATCTATTAAATATATAAATGGTAAAGATTCAATAGGGTTCTTAGTATCACAAAGATTAACAAATGAAGAACTCAATGTGGTTAAAGAAATAAGTGAAACTTTAGAAACTGATATGATTGGTTCTTTGAATATTAATGAAAATGAGATTGGCTCAACAAGTAAGTACGAAGAACTTTATAATACAGAATTGATACTAACAGTAGGTAATGTTTACGAAAATTTTGTGCCCATGGGCGTAAAGATTAAAAATATAGGTAAACCTTACATATCAATATCAGAAGAAGGCACAAGATTAGATATGTTTACTGAAGAATACTATCATACTAATCTAGGTAATTTTTTCAAAGAAGTCCTAGAAGCTGTTGAAAATGAAAAAGCAAAAGTATCAGAAGAAGCACTAAAAGTAGCTAAGGCATACAATGGAGTTAATAAACCGATGTTTGTAGTAGATGAAAGATCAGTATCAGTAGAAGTTCAGAATCTTATTAAGGAAATAGCACAAAAATCTGGAAAGATTAATAAACCTCACAGAGGAATTATTGCTCTTAAGGATGGAGCTAATGCTCAGGGAGCTATAAATTTAGGATTCACTAAATCTGGAAAAGAAATAATTAGCAAGGTTAAGGACGGAAGTATTAAGTCTCTTGTAGTAATAGGAGAAGATGTAGGAGGAATAGAAGAATTAAACTTAGAATTCCTTGTATCTGTTGATATGTTTTCAAGTGATACAGCTAAGTCATCTGATGTATTACTTCCACTTAGTACACTAGCAGAAAGTCAAGGAACAATGACTAGAACTGATGGTAAAACTCAATACTTAAATCTAGCCTTAAAACCAAAAACTGGTATTTCTAATTTAGAAATGTTTAAAGAAATATTAAACTATTTAAAACCAAATAGAAAAGCTATATAAAAAAACTTAAAAAATGCAGTCCATTTTGTAGTGGACTGCATTTTTAATTTTATCCTAATAGTTTTAAAATTGTATTGTAGGTCATATTTGGTACGTTTTCGAAAGTGTATTTCATATCAACTCTCTCTGTAGTTTTGTGTCCATCTTTTCCAAATGTACCGATATTTACCACAGGTACATTTATAGCTAAAACGTCGTCTACGTTGTAAAAGTACTTTGTATTCCAAGCAGGCATATTATTTCCTAGGCTATCTATAGTTTCTATATCATCACTTAAGGCCATAAAACTTGAGTCTGATATAT
>CAYMUD010000220.1:0-2800 GCA_964393495.1 uncultured Clostridia bacterium
ACCTTTAATATTTATAAATCTAATATCTCAGTGTAGCTTTCATTTTGTTTGGTTCTATTAAGAGGTTCAACCCCTTTTTTATACTTCCGATTATCAAATCAGAGTTTGCTAAGACTTCTTTAGAAGTTCCTTCATCCCCAATTATACAAATACCTACTGCTGATTCCTTCAGCATTAAAGTATCATTGTTTCCGTTACCATATGCTATAGTCCTTTCTGATCCTAATTTTTTTAATGCTTGAAGTTTTTCTATTCTTTCATCATTTTTCTTTATTTTAATTATCTCTATTGGTAGATTTTTCAACTCTTTCGAAACCGTACCAAAGGTATCTGCAGTTATTACGTATAAATTAACTTTTTTTGATAGTTCTACTACTGTCTCTTTTAATTCTGATATGAATGAACCCTTAGACGCAATAGTGCCATTGTAATCCATCAGTACGTTTTCTATATGAAGATTTCCGTATCCTGGTATTTCTATTTTAATCATAATTCACCTCCAAAAAAATAAACACCCTTTATTATATCATATAAATAAAGAGTGTTCAGAATCAATTATTCTGATTCGTAGATAAGTTTATTTTCATTATTATCAGTTAAGAAAATTTTTTCAATTTCATGATCAATTAATTTCTCGATTTCGTCATCATAATTAATTTTTGCGCTAATGCTGCAGTTGGAACTTAGATTTCTAGGTACAGGCATCAATTCACAGTATATCTCCTGTTTTTTACATTTTCTGTCAAATTTTATAGCTCCTGAGTGGGTGAAAAATAATACCATATATTCCATATTATTTTCTCGCCTCTATAATGAAATCTTCCCCTTCTTCTTTAATTGAAGATTTAAATCCTGAATTTTTTAAAAATCTTTCTACGTTTCCTTTAGCTGTGTTGTTATCCACTATAATATCTACCCCTTTAGGATTTTTATCTAATGCATTTTTAGTCATAAGTACCGGCTGTGGGCAACTCATCCCTCTAGTATCTATTTTTTCCATAAAATCATCTCCTCATATTTTCTTAATTTTTTACTAAATCATTTGAATTAAAGTATGACACAACTCCCAAAAATAGGAAACATATAAGTGCTGCTATCTTAGCGTTTAAAGGTACTCCTGCTGGGCTGGCAGCTAATCCAAAGTTATGAGCAATTCCTGCCCCTACTAAAAGTCCCATTACAGAAACTACTGAATCTGTATTTCCTTCTCCTGATAAAATAAGCTGTCTAAGAGGACATCCTCCTAATAGTACGGAGCCCCATCCCACAATTGACATCCCCAAGAAATTCCAAAGTCCGTCGGTATGGGCTACTGGTTGACCTTCAAATCCAAGATTAAAAAATCCAAATATTAAATTTCCTATAAAACTGAATACTATAATTGATATGAAACCAAGTAGTAGATATTTGTCTCTAAAGAGAATCATATCTCTAGTACCACCAACCATACATAGTCTAGTTTTTTGAGCTAATGCTCCTACTATAAGACCTGCTGCTAATGATATTAATATAGGGGCTGCCATAGCTCCCGGTCCTTTTTCACTGAAAAAAATAAAAGTAGGTGCTGCTAAAAGAAGTATCAACCATCCAAGGTTTACTGCTGGAAATATATACCCTTCAAGCTTTGGCATTTTGTAATTTCTTTTAAGATTAAATCCTTTGTTTAAAAACTGTACCCCTACAAAAATTCCAACTATAAACCCAGCTATACCAAATAATGCATTAAGATCTCCTCCACCAAGTCTAAGTACCATTCTTAAAGGACATCCTAAAAATATAAGAGCTCCTATCGTCACAACTATTCCAAGCATAAATCTTGTAAAAGGCGATGAACCTCCCTTTGCTTCAAATTCTTTGTTTTTAAAAGATATTAAAAATGCTCCTAATACCAATCCTATTATCTCTGGTCTAATATACTGCACAACTCCTGCCCTATGAAGACCTATACCTCCAGCTATATCTCTTAAAAAACAGGCAATACAAAATCCCATATTTGCAGGATTTCCAAAATAAACAAGTAGAACTGATATTATTCCTATTAATCCTCCTGTGAAAATAATTCCTTTTTTTCCTTCCATTTATCTTCCTCCTAATCGTGATTAGTTTTGTTATCATTTTAACAACTAGCCCTTTTAAAGTAAAATAGGTTATACTAATAGTTGGACTAGGGCTTATAAGAAAAACCTATACTTATTGTTAAATAATCTTTAAACAAATATAATAACTTTATGAACATATGATAATTAATAATATGAAGGAGTCTTACTATGAATTATGTATATTTAGATAACGGTGCCACTTCTTTTCCTAAGGCCCCGGGAGTAGCTCAAAGCATATCCAACTATATTTTAAATGTAGGAACAAATGTCAATAGAGGCGCCTATAGTGCTTCATATAAAGCAGAAAATACACTGTACGAAACAAGAGAATTAATATGCGAATTATTTAATTTCGAAAAAGCAGAAAATGTAATATTTACGAAAAATATTACTGAAAGTCTTAACTTTCTCATTAAAGGTCTTCTAAAAGATGGAGATCATGTTGTAGTATCTTCAATGGAACACAATGCAGTTATGCGACCTTTAAATGCCTTAGGTAACAAAATTGAATACACTAAAGCAAAGTGCAATAATCTAGGAGACTTGGATATAGAAGATTTTGAAAATTCCCTTAAATCTAATACTAAAGCCGTTGTGATGACTCATGCTTCTAATGTATGCGGCACTATACTGGATTTAGAGAAGGTTGGTAATATATGTAAAGAGAAAGGAATATATTTCATTATAGATAGTGCTCAAAC
>CAYMUD010000221.1:0-1295 GCA_964393495.1 uncultured Clostridia bacterium
GCAGACATATTCTTGATTGCCCAATTCCTCCTCCTATAGTATAAGGAAGTTCTTTGTTTAAAATTTTTCTATGAAACTCATAAGATTTTCTTTCTGTGTCTCCAGTTTCTTGGAGCTGCTTTTCTAAGGTTTCTTCATCTACTCTTATACCCATTGATGATATTTCAAGACCTATATTTAGAAGCTTATTCCATAATATTATATCTCCATTTAATTCCCAGTCGTCATAGTCTGGAGCTCTTCCATCGTGTTTCATTCCAGAACTGAGTTCTTTACCAATTTGCATAATGAATACCGCACCTTTTTCTTTTGCTACTTTATCTTCTCTTTGCTTTGGAGTCAGATTTGGATATTTATCTTCTAGTTCTTGAGTTGTTATGAAAAATATTTCTTCTGGTAGAATTTCACCATATTGTGGGTATTCTGTACCAATATATTTATCTAAATCTTTAAATGATTTATAGAGTTTTTTTACAGTATCTTTTAGATAATCAAGGGTCCTGTCTTCCTTTAGTAATATTTTTTCCCAATCCCATTGATCAACATAAATAGAATGGATATTATCTAATTCTTCGTCTCTTCTAATTGCGTTCATATCCGTGTATATACCTTCGCCAGCGTCAAATCCGTAGTAGCCAAGAGCCATCCTTTTCCATTTAGCTAATGATTGCACTATTTCAACCTTTTTTTCGTACAAATCTTTCATAGTAAAACTAACTGGCCTTTCGTATCCATTCAAATTATCGTTTAGTCCTGTTTCAGGTGCTACAAACAGTGGTGCCGATACACGAGTTAAGTTTAAATTTTGAGCTAAAGAATCTTGAAAAAAGTCTTTTACTTTTTTTATAGCAATTTCTGTTTCCAATACATCTAAGCTGTTTTTGTAATTATTCGGGTATAAAATTCTCTTTGTCATTTTTCCCTCCATATTTTTTTACTAAGAACATTATATAGTAATATGAATATATTTCAAGTGATTTGAATATTTCACAATTTAAAAAGACACCCGAAGATGCCTTTTTTATTTCCTTATATTATCTGCTTGATTTATCGTATGGTATCCCTTCAGCTTTAGGTGCTCTTGACTTTTTAGATGTTAAAGCTAGTACAAACATTGTAGCTAAATAGGGAAGCATTTTGTAATAAGTCTGATCAATTCCTAAATTGTATAAAAATGGTATTAATGATACAGAATATGCAAGAGTTCTTAAAAAAGCAAAGAATAATGCTGCTAGAACAATTTTTCCTGGCTTCCACTGTCCAAATATCATAACTGCTAATGCTAAAAAACCAAA
>CAYMUD010000221.1:1395-2789 GCA_964393495.1 uncultured Clostridia bacterium
GTTAATGTTCCACCTCTTTGTATATATGATATAAAACTTGCTGAAAATATTATCCCTAGTGGGTGAGAATTACCAAGCAAGGAAACTGCTATTCCTGTAAATCCTGCAGTAGCAATAATATTGATGGGTTCATATGTCATACTACTTCCGGCTATCTCAGAAGGTGCTAATATTGCGAAAGCTCCTCCAATACCAGCCATACCACCTGATATCATCATTGTTAGTATAATATTTCTTTTACCTTTCATTCCTGCATACTCTGCAGCAAATTTATTAAATCCTGTAGCTTTTAATTCATATCCGAAGGTTGTTTTTTCTAATATAATATATAAAACAACTGCTATTAAAATGGCCAATATTATTCCAACACTAACGTTGGATCCAGCTACACCTAATGATGGTAGTTGGGAACTCTCAGGTAAATACCTAGTTCTTGTCATACTTGAATTATACATAGCTGCATTATTTTGAATCTTCATATCTACAAAGTACATCCCTATGTAATTAAACATTATAGAAGTTATAACTTCATTAACATTTAATAAAGCTTTAAACACACCTGGGATAAACCCAAATATCATACCACCTACCATACCAGCAATAATTGATACTATCCAGTGAGCTGGTCCGGAAAGATTCCACATAAAACCAACATAAATAGCAAAAAACAGCCCCATAGTATACTGCCCTGAGGCTCCTATATTAAAAAGCCCCATCCTAAAAGCAAATCCTACAGCTAAGCCTGTCATTATAAGAGGTGTTGCAAAATAAAATACATCTCCTATTCTTCTAAGGCCTCCAAACATAATATATCTAAAACCTGAAATAGCATTACCAGGATTTGCAATAAGCATAATTATAAACCCAAATGCTAAACCTAAGAAAATTGCCATAAGAGCTGCCGTAAAAGAAGAAAATCCTTTTGATTTTGTTATAGCTTTTAAGTTAAATCCATCTTTTCTTTCAACCATTATCTCTCTCCTTTTCCGTATCTCTTTTAGCTCCTGACATATATAAACCTAGCTCTTGAGTAGTAGTCTCCTTAGGATCTAATTCTCCAACAATTTCTCCTTCGTATAAAACTAAAATCCTATCACTTACATTCATTACTTCATCCAACTCAAGGGATATTAATAAAACTGCTTTTCCAGAATCTCTTCTTTCAACAAGTTGTTCATGTATATATTCTATAGCTCCGACGTCTAGACCTCTTGTCGGTTGTACAGCTACTAAAAGTTCGTGTTTTTTATCTATTTCTCTAGCTATTATAGCTTTTTGTTGATTTCCACCTGACATACTTCTCGCTATTGTCAAAGGACCTTTACCACTTCTTACGTCAAATTTTTCTATTAATTCATTTGCATAATTTCTTATTTCATCAAATTTTATAAATC
>CAYMUD010000222.1:0-1510 GCA_964393495.1 uncultured Clostridia bacterium
ACCACTTCCCATACTTAATTTTGAATTAAGTAGTATATTATTTTAATACTTTTTTAGTAAAAATTTCAACCAAATTTGAGTCAAATTGTGTACCTGAATATTTTTTTAATTCATTTACAGCTTCTTCTTTTGTCATTCGTCTTTTATAAGCTCTTAAAGATATCATGGCATCGTAAGCATCAGCAATACTTATAATTTTAGATTCTAGTGGAATTTCACTTTCTTTTATACCTCTTGGATATCCATGACCATCTATCTTTTCATGATGGAAAAGTACAAGTTTAGCTATATCTTCGTAGTCTATAGAGGTTTTAAGTATTCTGTATCCTATTTCCGGATGCTTTTTTATTTCTTCGTATTCTTCATCTGTTAGCCTGCCAGGTTTTTCTATTATGGAGTAATCTATGGCTATTTTCCCTATATCGTGAAGAAGTCCGGCAGTTTTTAGCATATTCAGTCTGTCCCCTTTCATTTCAATTGCTTTTCCCAGATCGTAAGAAAGTTGGCTGACTCGCTTTGAATGTTCTTCTTCTCTTGGATGCTTTTCATGTAAGGTTGAGAGCATAGTAAATATCACTTCTCTTCTTTTACTTTTTTCAGAAAATATTTTATTTGTATACATTTTACTTTCTGCTTTTTTTAATACATCGGAAATATCTTCTTTTGGCTGTGTTTTAGTATGAACTCCTACAGCTAAAGAAAAAGGAATTTCCTCTTCTGATACTTTTTCAATACTTTCTTTAATTCTTTCTACAATTTTAGTAACATGCTTTTTTTCACATTTTGGAAGGATTATTGAAAATTCATCTCCACCTACTCTTGCAGCTATTTCATCTTCTCTAAGATTGTTTTTTATAGCCTTTGCAGATTTAACTAAAATTTCATCACCTCTATTATGACCAAAAGCATCATTTATAAGTTTAAGCCCGTTTACATCTATAACCATAGTTGAAAGGGGTAAATTTCTTTCTACATCAAGTCTTTTTAGCTCTTCTTCAAAAAATCTTCTATTGTACAAGCCCGTAAGGTGGTCGTGAAGATTTAAATATTTTATTTCTTTTTGTTTTTCTTTTTTTTCTGTGAAATCCCTAAATACTATAACGACTCCAGTTACAGCACCATCTCTATCCTTGATAAGAGCTGCACTATCTTCTATAGGTAATTCCCTTCCATCTTTTGCAATTAGTATTGTATGATTTTCCATTTCTACAGTTTTTCCTGTTTCTAATGCTTTTTGTGCTGGATTTTCACAATATTCCCCTGTAAGTTCATTAATTATATTTAAAACTTTTTCCAATGGTTGATTATAAGCTTCTTCTTTAGACCATCCAGTTAGTCTTTCAGCTACATTATTCATTAAATTAATTTTACCATCTTTATTAGTAGAAATAATTGCATCTCCAACTGATAATAAGGTTGTTTTGAATTCTTCTCTTTCCTTATATATCTGTGCTTCCATTTCTTTTTGTTCTGTTATTACATCCGTGTATATAATTATTCCGCCTATTGA
>CAYMUD010000222.1:1610-2785 GCA_964393495.1 uncultured Clostridia bacterium
TTTAAATCCTTATCATGTACTGCTATACCACTAGGACTATACTCTAAAATATACTTCATAAGGTCATGAGCATGTAATAAGTCCTCCTCTGTTTCTTTTCTATCTGTAATATCGTTGGCTATTGAACCAAAAAGAACAACTTCATCTCCTTTTTGTTCTATAGGAAATATTATACTTTCATATATTCTTTTTTTATCTTTTACTATGAAAATCTCTTCTTTGTATATAGGTTTTTTCGTCTTACTAATAGTTTTTATTGAATCCATAAACTCTTCATTCTTTTCTAAAACTACTTCTTTAAAGTTTTTCCCTATTAATTCTTCTTTTTTTACGCCTAACAATTGGGCGGCAGAGTCAGAAGCATCTATATAGTTTCCCTTATTATCAACTATAGTAATAATACTAACACTATTTTTAAGTAAAGATTGAAATCTATTAGTTGTTTCTAATGTTTCTTTTTCAGATTTTTTCTTATCTATAAATAAACCAACCTGAGATGCAAAAAGCTTTAGCATTTCATTATCATTTTTATTTTGATTTTTATAAAATACTAAATTAAAACTGCCTATAGTTTCTCCATCTTTTGTTACTCTAACTACTAATATATGATCTATTGGGAAGATTTTTTCTATTATTGAAATAGTCATATCAGGTAGTACGCTACCTACTAGTTCTTTTAAAGATTCAATTTTAGTAATTATAGAGTCTTCTAATTTCTTATGTATAGATTCTATATATTCAAATTTCTTGCCTATTATATTATATCCTATTATATCCATTGCCTTTTTTATTTTGCTTTTATTTCCTTCAAAACCAGCAAGTGTAAAGTCTTTTCCATTCTCGTCAAAAATATAAAAAATTGAATATTCTGCACCAGAAAATTCTCTCATCTGTTTAGCGATTTTTTGATAATCAACTTTTTTATCTTTATCTTCAATATACTCTCTGGCATATTTATTTAATTTTAACATTTGATTTTCTTTATAATTTTTATCCATAATAACCCCCAGATATAAATTTATAATAATATTATATATTATTATCATTATTACTACAATTTATCATTGATATTTATTGTAATTTTTAACTAAAGGAATATCAAAAAGCTAAAATCCCTCAAGATCAGAGATTTTAGCTTTTATAAAATTTTATTTTTAATATGCTTTTTCTATTTC
>CAYMUD010000223.1:0-2770 GCA_964393495.1 uncultured Clostridia bacterium
CCCCCAAGAAAAAAAGAGATGCCAGAAAAGAAGGTAATGTTTTTAAAAGTATGGAGATTAACAACAGCGTTTCAATATTAACTTCACTTTTACTACTTTCTTTGTTAGGTCCAGGGATGATGGAAAATTTAAAAGAACTCTATGTGTATTATCTTACCAACGGTATGGATATATTTATGGATCTTAATGGTAGTTCTCTAAATATGATGGTGCAGGTAACAGGAGAAAGATTTTTTCTTATTGCCGGACCCATGGTTTTAATACTAATGGTGACAGGAATGAGTGCTAACTTTGTTCAAGTTGGATTTTTGTTTGTGCCTAAAACCGTAGTACCAAAGCTGGATAAAATAGATCCTATCAGCGGTTTTAAAAAAATGATGTCATTAAAAACTTTAATTAATTTGATAAAATCTATCTTGAAGGTTGTAGTAGTGGCAGTTCTTGCTTATAACTCAATAATAGTTTTAGCAAAAAAAATGGGAAGTGCTATGAATTACGATGTTAACTATGCTCTAAGTCAAGGTTTTGAAGACATGAGAGCTTTAGCTATTAAGCTTCTTATAGCTATGGTAGGAATTTCTCTTATGGATTATGTGGCAAGCTGGTTTGAACATCAGAAAAAATTAAAGATGGATAAACAGGAAGTTAAGGACGAACAAAAAAATACAGACGGTGATCCACAACTTAAATCAAAAATCAAAAACCTCCAGAGAGAGATGGCTAATTCAAGAATGATGCAGAGCGTACCTGATGCTGATGTTATCATAGTCAATCCAACCCACTATGCTATAGCTGTAAAGTATGATAAGTCAAAAGCCAATGCTCCTTTAGTTATTGCAAAGGGTGTAGATCTAATAGCACAAAAAATCAAAGAAGTAGCAAAGAGTAATAATGTGAGTATTGTAGAGAATAAGGAGTTAGCAAGAGCCTTATACAGCAGCACAAAGATAGGCGACGAAATTCCTCAAGAGCTTTTCCAAGGGGTTGCTGAAATCTTGGCTTATATTTATTCTCTTAAAAATAAGAAGGGCGGATTCTAATGGATAATAATAATAATTTATTCAAAGATAGAAGAAGAAAAGTCAGCAAATACAAGAGGTTTGCAAACCTTGTGGGCTCAATAAATGTACTAATTGGTACAAGCATGTTTTTTTTAGTTGATTCTTGGATGCCAAAAGGAGAAACTTTTTTCGATAGAATTCACAGTGTAAGCAGAGAAGATATTTGGGAGTTCAACAACATAGGCTTATTTATTTTTTTATTGAGTTTTATGTTTTTCTCATCTTCCGTTGCTCTAATTCTAGATATTTTGCATTTGAAAAGAGATGAGGATAGGGTAAACATTCTTTTGATAATAGAATTTATTTTATCTTGGCTTGTAATTATAGTTTATTTTAGTTTATAATTGTATTTACAAGACAGTTTTAAAAGGTGGATATATGGAATTATCAGTAAAGAATAGTAATATAGAGAAAAATAAAATCTTGGTTCAAAGAGGCACTTTAGAAAACGGCTTAGAAAATGTATCAAAATACTTAAATTTAAAGCCGGAGAAAAGTGTTTTTTTGCATTCAACTGTAGTAAACGACGATGTTATGGGAAGGAGACTTTTCTATAAACCTTCCTTTGCCCATTCTCAAATTTTGTCAATTCTTCCCCGTAGAACTTCTTGGCCTAAGGGCGTGTGTCTATACGTAAATAAAGAGCTGAGAGAATATCTTTCTGAAGTTGGACTAGCTCCCAAAGATAATTATATTTACATAGATAAATACCCATCCAAGGATTCTTATCCTTACTTTTCAGTATCTGGATATTTCAAAGAATATCTTAGAGATTTAAAAGAAACAGATTTGAAGTACCTTAAAAATACCTCTATAGTTTCCTCTTTTATAAGCAAAGATGATGAATATACAGCCAACTTTTTAAATGGAAATCTCATAATGAATTTAGAAGACCAGGTGAAATTTAATTCTAAATACTATTTAAGAAAATTATCTCAAAAATATGATTTTTCAGTTCCTCTAGGAGTTCCATTTAAGGGATTATACTCCCTAGAATCTGCTTTTTATGATCTTTATAATATTTTACTGGAATCAAACTGCAAGCCTAATACATCAAAGATTTGGTGTAAATTCCAGTCTCAAACAAGTGGAATGGGAAGTTTTTCTTTTCAAGGTTTTTCAAAAGAATCTTTTAAAAACACAAAGGAGCATATAAGGGAATTTTGTAGAAAAATAAATATACCTGAAGAAGATATGAAAAATGAAGTGCCATTGGTTTTGGAAATTGATGTAAGCTCTATGCCTTATGAAAAACAAATTGCCAATATAGGAGTGGAGGCTGTAATTAGCTGCCAGGGTATAACCTTAGTAGGTTGTGTTTCTCAAAAGAGTAAAAATGGGAAGTATATAGGCAGCATCATAGATAAAAACACCAAAGCTTTTAGCTGGTCTGCTGAAGAAGTTGCTCTGCCTTTTTTAAAAGCTATTCAAGAAGATGGATACAGAGGCTTTATAACTATAGATGTTCTTCTAACAAGGACTAAAGATGGAAGTGTTAAAGGATATAATATAGACCCTAATGCCAGATTTACCGCAGGTACTCCTCTTCTTTCTTTGATTCAATATAGTCAAAAAATGTCGGGATTGGATTTATTTGGTTTTTCATATTCTAATGCAATTAAAGATTCTAAAAATTTATTTGAAAGAGTAAAATACTACTGTGGTGATGATTTGTATCTAGGAGAAAAATCAAATTTTAAAGGAATTGT
>CAYMUD010000224.1:0-2759 GCA_964393495.1 uncultured Clostridia bacterium
ATTCATGAAGCAAGTCCTGAAATATACTCCAAGGTATCTATGTTCTTAAGAAATATAGATGTTTTTTCTCCTGAAGAAATTAATAAACTTGCAATATTGCTTAACAGTTTAATTATGAGTCTTTATAACTATAACAAAGAATACGAAAAAATAAATCAGCTATACAAAGAACAATCTGAAATAAACGAAAATATACAAGAATATAAAAAGAAAAATAAAAATTTACACTATCCTTATGAGAAAGAAAAACTATTAATTGAAAAAGTTAAAGAAGGAGATAACAAAGGCGCTAAGGAGGTTCTTAATTCCCTACTTAATGAAATCCTTTTAATAGAAAGTGGCAATATAGAAATTATAAAAGCTAGAATTTTGGAATTATGTACTATAATCTCCAGAGCCTCTGTAGAGGGAGGCGCTTCTTTAGAGAAAGTTTTTGGATTAAATTTTGATTTTATAAATTCACTTAGTAAAATCGATAGTATAAATGAGCTGTGCACATGGACTGTAAAAATAACGGATCACTTTGTTGATAATGTTTTCGGAAATATTTACTCAGGTAATTCATATTTGATAAGTCAGGCGGTACAAAGCATTAAATCCAACTATATGAATAAACTTACTCTTGAAAAACTAGCAGATTACCTACATATAAATCCATCATATCTTTCCAAATTATTTAAACAAGAAATGAATATGAATTTTTCCAATTACCTAAATAAGGTGAGAATAGATAAAAGCAAAGAACTATTAACTACAACAGATATGAGTATACTTGATATAGCATTGTATGCAGGTTATGAGGATCAAAGTTATTTTACTAAGGTATTTAAAAAATATACAGATACAACTCCTCATAAGTATAAGAAGAGTAGGTCGTAGACCTACTCAAATTGCATATTATTAATGTATTCATTTTGAAACTCGCTGTTCATAGATAGTTCTATATGTTTTGAGTTTTCTTTTATTTTTTGTACAAGTTTCTTAGTATTCTTATTAAGCAAATATCTTTGCACTCCTAAACCCGCTCCATTTCCAATAGATCTAATAGGTATAGCATCTATATTAGGTAAAAGTCCAATATTAACAGCTTTTTTGATATTTATATAGTTACCAAAAGCTCCAGATAATATTATTTCTTCTATTTCTTCTTCTTTTAATCCGGATTCTTTTATTAATATATTACATCCTGATACTATAGCGCTTTTTGCTAATTGTATTTGTCTTATATCTTTTTGATTTATATATACCATTGTATCTTCAGTTTTACTTATTAAAAAACTCTTATTTCCTTCTATTTCAAATAAATTATCCGCTAATTTTACTTTACCGTGTTTAGCTATGTACTCTTCTTTATCTAAAAGTCTACCTGTCGCATCTATAAAGTTATAATCTCTCAACTCAGAAACAATATCTACAATACCAGAACCACATATTCCTATCGGTTTTTTATTTCCTATTACATCTATTTTTATTTCATCCTCTACTATTTCAAACCTCTCTACAGCACCATCTGTTCCTCTCATACCACAGCTAATACCAGCTCCTTCTAACGCCGGACCACAAGCTGTAGATGCTACAAGATATCCATCTGAGTTTCCTATAGCCAATTCGCCGTTTGTGCCTAAGTCGATAACCAGTCTATTTTTTTCAGTATCTCCCAATGATGCCAATACAGCTACAGTGTCAGCACCTACAAATCCCCCTAATAGCGGTAAAAATTCAAACCTTGCATTTTGATTTACTTTTATATTTAAATCCCTTACATCACCCTCAGCTAAATCTTGTGTTACAGATAAAAACGGAGAAGAGCCTAAATTTTCAGGATTTAGGTTGAGAAAAAGATGCTGCATTGTACTATTTCCACAAAGGATAATTTTGTAAATTTGCTTTGATACTTCTCCTAAATCCTTGTCAGCTTCACCTATTAATTCATTTATAGTTTCAATTATTTTCCCGTGTAATTGCTCCAAACCTTTTTCGTTTCCCCCATATAGTATTCTTGATATAACATCTGCTCCTAGGGATGTTTGCTTGTTTATTGTTGAATATACCCCTAAAAGTTTTAAATTGGAAATATTATACAAAAACATAACAACTGATGTAGTACCTATGTCTACTGCTGCTCCATAAATGTTTTGAGATTTGGATGTAATATCTATTATTTGATCTTCTTCATATACCACAGATAGTTCTTTGTTTTTTTCTATTATTTGGCTAAATTTCTTTATTTTATTTAAGGATATTTTTGTTTCTTTATCTTTTTTTAATAAATCTAATAGGCTGCCGCAGTGCTTAACCTTTTTTTTATCTATAGATAAATCTTTTTTCTCCATACTTCCATTATATTTATGAAATTTTATTCCGTTAGATAAAATTTGAGCATCTTTTTTAATATCATCCTGAGTTAAAATTACAGTCATATTTTCTTTTACATTTGTCATGCAGGCCAATACTTCGGATTTTTTGTTACTTACTTCTATAGTAACCTTGCATTTTCCACAGCTACCCTTTCCTCCACATACTAAATCTAATGGATATCCTGCTCTTTCACATATATCTGAAAGCAACTCTCCTTTTTGGGCATAGATAATTTTGTTTTGGTTTTTAAAAAATATTTCTAGTTTATTCATATAGATTCCTCCTAATGTTAGTATTACTTGCTTTTTATAATTGAATTAAAAATTGAAGGATAACAATAAATATATTACCACTTTATTTAAATTAATACCAATAATTTATTGATTAACAAAATAAACAGG
>CAYMUD010000225.1:0-2734 GCA_964393495.1 uncultured Clostridia bacterium
ACATTGCTCATACGGTAATTAAACCCTAATTCGCTATGCTGGTAGTGCCTTGCTGAATCTCTTGACTGTGTAGACCAAAATCTTACCTTCTTAATCTTCTCTTCATCATCAGAAACAAGCATGCCACCACCAGAGGTCGTGATGATCTTATTTCCGTTAAACGAGAATACTCCAAACTCACCAAAGGTACCAGTATGTCTTCCTTTATAATAAGCACCCAAAGACTCAGCAGCGTCCTCAATCACAGTCGCATTGTATTTACTACAAACTTCCATGATCTTGTCCATATCAGCTGAAAGACCATATAAATGCACAACTAAAACAGCCTTCACCTTATCACCATACTTCTCGAAGGCTGCCTCTAATGCTTTAGGATCCATATTCCAAGTTTCATAATCACTGTCGATAAAGACAGGAGTAGCGTTCTGATAGATGATCGGATTGGCTGTAGCAGAAAAAGTAAGGGTTGGACAGAACACGATATCTCCTTCGCCAACACCAGCAGCTTTAAGTGCAAGGTGAATGGCACCCGTACCAGAAGTCATAGCCGCAGCATGTTTTGATCCAACTTTAGCCGCTAGCTCTTTCTCAAACTCATTTACATTTGGTCCTAGAGGCGCTACCCAGTTTGTATCGAATGCTTCTTGTACATATTGCATTTCATAACCTTCATCACTCATATGTGGTGAAGCTAGCCATATCTTTTTATTAGATGTATTCTCAGCCATATTACCGTCATCCTTCCTTATCTAAAGTCTATGTATTGTATAGAGGTGCTTTTATGTATTTGGCACCTTAATTTTCTTCTCTATATGTAGTGTTTCGTGTTTAACTTTATACTATATCTTGCATAAATGTATGCTTTGATTGAATGCTTAGACGTGTAATGCTTCTGTAACATTAGTACATTTAGCAGTTATGCTGAACCCACTGATAACACTGGCTTACAGCCTCTTTATCCTTTCACCATACTCACGTCGACATGTATATGTGAAAAGGATAAGATCTATGCATTATATTGTACCTGAACACTCGTTCTCCACAATATATAAGTTTTTATTTTTCCAATCATTCTTACATTATACTGCTTGACTTGCCAATATGATTATTTAGCATCTATGTCCTTCATGCGATAATGTGTATTTGTCGTTCTACCAACTCTTTTAAGGATTCCTTTACCAACCATGTCTTTCAGAATCTTTCTTGCACGTCTTTCAGCTACACCCAGAACTGATTCTGCCTCCCTTGTTGTGATGCAGTTCTCATTTGCTTTTAGATATTCAATAACCTTTTCTTCTTGATGTGTTAATGCCGGAATGTCATTAATTACCTCATTGGTCTCTACTATTTCCCTATACAAACTCACATCTACAAAATCGCCTTTTTCAAGAACTTCAGGTTCTTTTAAACCTCTTGCCTTACAGCTTGATTTTATTCTTCGAATGCCGCTGCCCCACTGTTCAATATAATTCAGTTCTTTAAAAACTCTAGCAATCACTTTGTTTCGAATTTCCGACCTTCCTTCAAGAAGATCTTCTTGTGTAATCGTGCTAGGAAAAGCACCAGGAGACACAATATTCACGATGTCATCATAGATACCTATTTTAATATCCCTGCCATCATTTGAATAATCTCGATGTACAACTGCATTAACCAAACTCTCCCTAATAGCCTCTATGGGGAGCTCATACTGATCTTCCCTTTGCAGCCCTTTGATTTGACTACTTAAGCGAATGTGATTTTTAATGAAGTTCTCTGTATTCTCAAGCTGTGTAAACAAATCCCCGTCATACTCTTTTCTATCCAAAAACACATCCATTGTGGTTCCCTTAAATCGACTGCATTTCATTCTGACGTGTTCAAACTTACCAAGTAAAATCAATAGACCATTTGATGGATATAATGTACCATTCTCTTCAAGTACCAATTTAAGATTCTTCATAACTGACTTGTCTAATGATTTATTTACTTTAGCGAAACGATCTGATATTAGTGAAAGATCCAAAGAATGAAAATCAACTTGCCTATTGGCTTCTTGATCATAGCTTAAGTTCATCCGTTGTCTTTCGAGTTCAAGAATATTCTCATAGCTCGCCTTTCGATTTGTGGCCCCGATGCGGATATAGACACCTTCATTCTTTCCATGCTTTTTTAAATAATATGGGAGCAGATTGCCTCTGTAAACTTCAATGACTAAAAGTACTTGATCATCTATTGTCGTTGTATAAATATCTGGAAGAACATTTGGGTAACAATTGTCATAAATGACGGATGCAACCTTATCCTCCAGTTCAAGAATATCTACATCTGACTTAAGTCCGGTCACCTCGCCTTGATCGTTGACACCAATAATGAGCTTGCCTCCTGCAGTGTTGGAAAAAGCAATGACTGTTTTCGCAATTGCTTGACTGCTGGGCAGTTCTTCTTTAAATTCAACATTTTTTCCTTCTCCATCTTGAATAGCATTAAGTAAACTCATTTGGCGCCTCCTTTCATTTTATTTTACGGTACTCTTCGGCATTCTGCGGCACTCTTCGGTACTTCGGCAGTTATAGATATTGTAACATATTCTCAAGATTTCAACTCATCGAATTTTTCGAGTAGTTGGTCTTGTCTATATCTTGTATAAGAATTTGATTTTTTATCATGTTTTATGCTACATATTGTGATTCTGATTGCTTCACCATACTCACGTCGCAAGTAATTTTCAATAATATGGAAATTTATCCAATAT
>CAYMUD010000226.1:0-2722 GCA_964393495.1 uncultured Clostridia bacterium
ATAATTTTCATCAGGAAAAACGACTGACACATTTACCTTAGCATCTCCCTCCCAAAATCTTGCAGGAGTAAGGTAGTATATTTGAGTATTAACATCATTTACTACTTCATTATAGGAATAATATCCACCCCAAGATTCATACTGTATTTCAAGTTCTACAGTTTCACCAAGAGGAATATCAATACTAAACTCATATCCCTTATCTTCATATGTACCTCTACCGTATCCTGAAAACCCTCTTTCAAGAAGTTTCCCACTGACAGGCTCATATATATTTATGTCTTCTACGGATTGCCAGTTTTCAGGAATATCGTTGCTTTCTACTAGCCTTATATCCTCTATTATCTTTCCGTCGGCTGATATATTTGCCTCATCACCAGCCATTCCCGGTCCTACAAACATTAGTTTTATGCTTTCTCCTTCATTATCTATATTTTTTAGTATATATTTTACATCTACTTGAGCTCTTTGATCCCCTTCTTCGTCTATTGTAAATGTAATCCACTCTTCCATCAGAGAAATACCTGTATCGTCAGAAAAATACACCATGTTTGTTTCAGGATCCTGAGATGGGGCTGCTGCATTTCCCCAAGCAGGGATTGTTATTAAGATTATAGATAGTACTATTAAAATTATTTTTTTCATAATTTACATCTCCTAAATTCTTTAACGTAAATAACTACAGTTTGTTTCAAAAGCGATTTGTTATTTTTTATTATTATTTTATCTTATTATATCACATATATATATAATTTTTTTTACTTTAATTTAATATTATAATCAATTATGACTTTGCTTTGATAATAAACTAATTATTTTAAATTTATAATGCAATAGCTGTACAATTAAGTTACAAATAGTAATCTGAATATAGGGGTATAGGGATGTTTTTTTGGACTACTTTTAGATTAACATAAACAACTTCTAGGTAGAAATATTTAATATAATACTCAGGATATATTTATAGCAAATATAAGTATTTAAATTGACCTTAGGATAATTAGTGACCTAGGTCATTTTTTTATGCAAAAATCTATGACTCCAGTATAAAAAGTGATGACTCCAGTATATTGTAAATAACTTTTGGCTTGAATATAATAAATAAAAAAAGGAGATTTTATATTATGACTAGAGCAAATGAAATCGATTACAAATTGTATGGGGATGATATGCAATTTGTTGAAATCGAACTCGACCAAGGAGAGAGTGTATTAGCTGAAGCTGGCGCAATGATGTATATGGACCATAAAATCAAAATGGATACAATCTTTGGTGATGGAAGTGGGAAAGATAAAGGCAAGGGCTTAATGGGCAAAATAATGGGTGCTGGTAAAAGACTTGTAACTGGTGAAGGTTTGTTTATGACCGTATTTAGTAATGTCCAAGGTGGAAAGGCTCATGTTTCTTTTGGCGCACCATACCCTGGATCTATACTAGCAGTCGATTTAAATGAAATGGATGGAACAATTATTTGTCAAAAGGATGCATTCTTATGCGCTGCTAAGGGCATATCCGTGGGAATTTATCTTCAGAAAAAAATTGGAGCAGGTTTCTTTGGTGGAGAAGGATTTATTATGCAAAAATTAGAAGGAGACGGAATGGTATTTCTTCATGCTGGTGGTACAATGATAAAAAAACAAATTATGCATGGCGAATCATTAACTATAGATACGGGTTGTCTTGTTGCTATGACTAGTGGAATTGATTTTGACGTTAAGTTTGCCGGCGATATAAAAAGTGGTTTATTCGGTGGAGAGGGTATATTTTTGGGTACACTTTCAGGTCAAGGAGAAGTTTGGCTACAATCATTACCATTTAGTAGAATGGCTGATAGAATATATAAAGCTGCTGGCGGAAGCAAAGGTGAAACTAAACATGCTGCAAACACAGGTATAGGAGAACTTGCAGGCCTTACAAACCTATTTGGGAGGGATTAAAGATGAAAGAAGAAAATAAGTGGATATGTTAAATAGCATATATAATATTTTTTATCCCTCTTTTGATTGATAGTGAAAGCGAAAAATACAAATTAATTAAATAGGGAAATTTTCATGAGAATAAAATTGTAAAGTTCTGTAAAAAAAATTGTATTTGTCAAAGGCAAAATATTGATTGACAAATACATTTTTTTAAAAATATAAATGAGATAATTTTTAAGCTATAACTTATTATCCAATAGATGTAGAATTAAGTTGCAAATCAATTAATAATAATTATCATTAAGCTTGTTACTGCATAAGTAATGAAAGAACCGCTTTGTAATGAATAAAAACATCTTAAAATTTTATGATGCAACTAAGAAAATCCACAAGAAATCAGAGGAGTAATCCGCAAAATTAACAAAGAGGCTCATTTGGCTATCATAGGATTATATGACCCTTATGCCCAAGATGAGCCTCAAAAAACAAGATTACTTATTGAATAGAATTATGAAACAGGTCTTATTGCTAACTTAAATTATAAGCTTGCACAGGTGCCTACTTATGAATTATTTACATATCCAACAATTTAAACTCTCTGTCTCCCGGTTTTAATTGGTATACCTGGTTTGAATCCATCTTCTGAAGGTACATCCAATTGTTTATTATATTTAGATTTGTTCCATCTTCAGGAACTGGTACTAATTTTTCTAAGTCATAAGATTCTTTATCTATAGCATAAATATACCTACCTTCTCCTCCATCTGCTATAAAATAAAATTTTCTGTCGTCAAAATTAACTG
>CAYMUD010000227.1:0-2704 GCA_964393495.1 uncultured Clostridia bacterium
TAATGCTTCCTATAGGATTTTTGTCAGCTATAATGGGTATAGCTGCTAAAGCTGCTTATCCAGATATCTCAGCTACCTTAGCTTTGCCTAAAATTATCATGTCCCTTAATCCTTTGCTGGCAGGTATTACATTAGCTGCACTATGGGCTGCCGATGTTTCTACAGCATGCAATCTTTTACTTGGAACTTCAACTTTATTTTCTCAAGATATATTCAAAAGATACATTAAGCCGGATATAGACGAAAATACTTTTTCATTGGTGACGAAGCTTACGGTTGTGGTTATAGGAGTACTTACTTTTATACTAGCTTCATCTGTAGTAGGTATACTTAAGACACTACTTGTAGCACTTAGCTTAACTACAGCATTCACCTTAACTATGCTTTTTACTATTTTCAAACCTTCTATGTGTAGAAAAAGTTCCGCTTCTGCTACTATTATAGCTGGAATTATAACTCTTATAGTATGGCAAATGGTACCTGAAGTAAGAATATTTTCACATCCTATATATATGGAATGGATAGTCTGTACACTTGTCTTCTTTGGTGTTATGATATTAGACAAGAGAAAAATTACTAAAATAGATGAAAAAGAGATGGTGAAAAATGCATAAATTCGAATTAAAACTAGGAAAAGAAAAAGTTAATTATAAGCTTAAAGAAGAAAATTTTTTAGGTCTTTTAGAAACAAATAAGGACTATGAAGTGACAGAAGATGAAATAATAAAAGATTCTTTAGAAAACCCTATAGAATCTGAAAAACTTAGAAAGATTGTAAATAAAGGCGAAAAAGTCTGTATAATTGTATCTGATGTAACTAGAATGTATCAAAAGCCAAATGTATTTCTACCGCATATTGTAAAGGAATTAAAAGCCGGCGGAGTTGAAGATTCTGATATTTTCTTTCTCTGTGCATTGGGATCTCATAGAAAACAAACTCCCGAAGAGCATAGAAAGATTTTAGGCGATAAACTATATGAAAAATATGAAATTATTGACCACGACTGTGATGATGATAATAATTTAGTAAATATAGGTACCACAAGTAGAGGAACTCCTGTAGAAATAAATAAAATTGCTGCAGATGCTGATAGAATAATAGCTACTGGAGCCGTTGTATATCATGTTATGGCAGGATGGGGAGGAGGAAGAAAATCTATACTCCCAGGCATATCTTCTAGAAAGTCTATAATGACAAATCATGCTCACTCTATTACAAACACACCTGGTCAGGGACCAAACCCAGAATGCGACAGTGCTCTTTACGACGGTAATCCCTTAAATGAAGATATGGTAGAGGCTGCTGAAATCTTAAATCCAGACTTTATGTTCAATGTCATATTAGGACAAGGTCGTATAGTAGATGCAGTTTCAGGACATATTACGGCTGCACACAAAGTTGGTTGCAAAAAAGTATCTAAAGAAAATGATTTTTTGATTGATGAACTTGCAGATATGGTTGTGGTTTCCGCAGGAGGTTTTCCAAAGGATATAAACTACTATCAATCTACTAAAGCTATGCTGAATTCTATGAGAAGCGTTAAAAAAGATGGAATAATTATCATATTAGCAGATTGCAGCGACGGAATCGGAAATCCAGAAGTTTCTTATATCATAAATAATTTTAAAAATAATATGGATAGAGAAAATGAATTAAGAGAAAATTATACTATTTCTAAGTATATAGGTTTCGAATCAGCTTGGCATAGTGAAATATATAATATAATTTATGTATCTTCAATAGACCCTTCTCTAATCGAAAACATACCTATAACTGTAGTTAACTCATTAGATGAAGCCTTAGATAAGGCTAAAGAAATAAAAGGCTCACTAGATATTAAAACATATGTAATGCCTGATGCATCAGTATTTCCAGTACTTAAATAAATAAAAAAGGTTTTAGCTAAAATATGTTTCATAAAGCTAAAACCTTTTTTTATTTCTCTTTCGCCACTAGGGTAGACATTGAATATCCTTCGTGAAGACCAGATATTATAGAATTCATTCCTGCTCGAGTATATATACCCTTAAATTTTTCATTGTACATATAGAGACCATTGATGTTATTAAATGTGTTATATTTAATCTTCTTATCCTTGTATATAATATCATTAATTTTTGCCTCAGGACAATACTCTTGTATAATATATTCTTCTTTTATATAATTCTCCAGTATATTTTCCCATTGGTTTATATTGTAATCTTTTCCTGAATATACTCCCTTTGATGCATAAAAATCAATAGGTTTGATAATGTAATTATCTTTATTATCTATATAATCCTTCCATTTTTTATCTCTCTTAAGTATTTTTGTATAAGGTATATGTTCATCAATATACTCTATGTCTTCTTCATCTAAGTATTTTCTAAATTCTTCAAGATAAAGTATCTGAAAAAATTTTTTGGTGTGAATAATTTGACTTTTTATAGGCCCTATTATACATGTTTTGCCAGAGAGAACTCCCTTTACAAAGTTTTTAAGTTTATTGTAATTATCCATTAAATCTTTAGTAACAAGTCGTCTATATATAATATCAATTTTTTTATCCTTATATAATAAATTTCCATCATCATATTCTAAATCTCTAGCATCGATTATATAACAATTGTACCCGGATTTTTCAAAAAAACTTTTAAATTCTTCTATTTCAATTTTTGTAGTTTTATCTAAAAGATCAACTATACCTATATTTATATTAGATTT
>CAYMUD010000228.1:0-2697 GCA_964393495.1 uncultured Clostridia bacterium
GAAATGATTAAGCTGGCAGATGATGCTCTTTATACTGCAAAGAAAAAGGGAAAAAATCAAATTTACAATATTAAAATATAAAAAATAGGGGTATCTAAAAAGATACTCCTATTTACATTAAAAGATTAATATTAAGTTATTAAAGTTCAACTAAAACACATGAATTAACTACATTTATATCATTTTTTTTAGCAAGATTATGAATTTCTTCACTTCTGGTTCCAGGTTGAAGCCATATATTTTCAATTCCTAATTCTATACATTCTTTCAATACTTCAATTCCTATACTAGGATTTACTACAAAATTAACAACGTCGACTTCTCCATCGATATCTGTTAGAGAAGGATAAGTAGGATCCTCATCTACACTGTCGCAGTTTGGATTTACTGGATAAGTGTTGTACTCGTAGTTTTTTAATTTTTCATATAATTTATATCCGTAGGTATGATGTTTGTCCGATGCACCTACTACAGCCCAATTTCCCTTGTTTAACATCTCGTCTGATAAAGTCATTGTAAATCTCCTTTTTTTATTTAAAACATTCTTTTAAAAGCTAAAACCAATGCGGCCCCTATAGATAAACCTCCGGAAACACCTAAGATAATCCAGAAAGCATTTGGATTTTTAGCCATAGGCAGCCAAGCTACATTCATACCGTAAAAACTTGCAATCATAGTAGGAATAGCCATTACTATTGTAATTGAAGTAAGAACCTTCATTACAACGTTTAAGTTGTTTGATATAACTGATGCAAAAGCATCCATCATACCACTGAGTATATTTGAATAAATTGTAGCCATCTCAATAGCCTGCTTGTTTTCTATGATAACATCTTCTAAAAGATCTTCATCTTCTTCATAGAGTTTTATGGCATCTAGCCTCATCATTTTTTCAAGTACTATTTCATTTGCTTTAAGTGCAGTAGTAAAATAAACTAGTGATTTTTCTAAATCCAAAAGTTGTATAAGCTCTCGATTTTTCATTGATCTATGAAGTTGATGTTCTATATCAGAGCTCATCTTATCAATTTGTTTTAAATATAGCAAGAATCTTTTTGATATTTTAAATAAAATTTGCAAAACAAATCTATATCTTTTAGTTGTGAAAAATGATCTAACGCTATTTTTTTCAAACTGATCGATTATATATGAATCCTTTAAACATACTGTTACTATGTTTTTTTCTGTTAAAATAATTGCAAATGGTAAAGTAGAATAGACTAAATGGTCATCTTCTTTATCCGCAGTAGGCATATCGATCAATATTAAAACGTGTTCTTCTTCTACCTCTATACGTGAATACTCTTCCACATCGAGAGCGGCTCTTAAAAAGTCCATTTCTATATTTAATTTTTCCTTTACAAAATCAATTTCTTCCTCACTTGGATTTACTAAGCTTACCCAAGCATCATCCTCTATTTTTTCTAATTTAAATAGATTATTATCTACTGTTTTAAAAATATTTAACATAAACTCACCTCTTTTGTTGATATTTCATACCCTCTATATCAACAATCAAGATTTACTTGTGAAGAATAGAGAGTAGTAATTATTAATTTTTTAAAATATTTACAGCCCAAAGGCCTGACGTCCACTATTTCTTCACTTCCTTTCAAAATTAAATAAAAAAAACTTATACCTGGTGGCATAAGGAATGAAAAACATCCCTGTTGGGTTTTAGCACTATACAGCATAGGTTTTACCAACCACATTAGATATAACCTTTTCGATTATTTCAGCTGACCCATTGGCATCTCTGGATGTTTCTGGGCAGTGGCATATATCTGTATAGGAACCTCTCCTAACCAGGCTTTTATATATTGATTACTTTATTATTATATTACTTATTAGCATTAAAAATCAAGTGAAATTAGCATCTAATTATAAATTGTTTAAATAAGAGTTATTTGTTATAATTGATAATGATATTTAAAGGATTAAAGAAGGAGAATGTATGAAAGATTTAAAACTAGCAAAAGAAATAATGGAAAAAGAAGAATTAACCCTTGTTATAGTGAAAGATGAGGAATGTTTTTTCAAAAGTAAAGAGAGAGGAATAAAGCCTTTATATAGGGCGCTTATGAATCATAAAAATAAATTGGATGGAGCTTCAGCCGCAGATAAAATCGTAGGAAAAGGAGCAGCTTTGCTGTATATAAGAGCTAAAGTAGAAAACTTATATGCTAAAACCATATCCAGAAATTCTCTTGGAGTATTAGAAGAAAAAAGCATAAAGGTCGAAAGTGAAACTGTTGTACCTTATATTAAAAACAGAGACTTGACTGGAATGTGTCCAATAGAAACCATGGCGGAAGAAGACGATAATATAGACAATTTGATTAAGAGAATAGGAATATTTTTAGATAAAAACAATTTAATATAAAAAAATTATAAGAGTTACCTTATAATTTTTTTATATTAATAGGGGGGAATATTTGATCTATATCAAATAAAGGTTTCAAGAAAAATTCAACCTATATTACTAATATAAAGGAAAAGTATAGAAAAGTAATTTAGAATAAGTGAATAAATAATAAATATATTATGAAGAACAAAAAATAGAATCCGGTTCCTACTAATCATCGTAAGAACCGGATTCTAAAAATCTCTAGTCATCTCTTCTCCTTTTGGTGGAATCACCCTTTCGTTGTTATTATACTCTGAAGTCAGAATATATTTAAACAGCTACCCTTATTC
>CAYMUD010000229.1:0-2695 GCA_964393495.1 uncultured Clostridia bacterium
TCAAATTTACTCTCTTCTGTCAATGGTTATTTTTTATTTCTTTTATGTATTTTTACTAATTATATGATGCATTTAATATTATAAGTTTTATATCTATAATTGTCAATGAAAACTTAATACAAATCCTGGATTTCTACAAACAAAAATACTCCAATTAAAAAGAGTATTCTATTTACGCTTACCTAAGATGATTATAATAATTGGTCGGGGCGGCAGGATTTGAACCTGCGACCCTCTGGTCCCAAACCAGATGCGCTGCCAAACTGCGCTACGCCCCGTTTCAATTTTTTAATGCTTTTACATTATAACAACATTTCTAGGATAAAGTCAACAACTTTATTATCTTTTCTGAAATTAATCTATAAACTATTATATTTTTTATTTTTGTATACATATTATATACATGGGTAAAAATAAAAAGTAATATTTATGTACTGTATTATCTGTATTATAGATGATATAATCATAATACAATAATCAGGAATTTATAGACATCAGATTTACAGAAAGGAGTCTTTATGGAAAAGAAAAATTTCTACAACAAAAAGGTTGTAGATATATTTAAAGAATTAGAAACATCAGAAAAAGGTCTTTCAAAAGAAGAAGCAAAGAATAGAATAGAAAAATATGGTAAGAATGAACTTATAGGAAAAAAATCTACTTCTATTTATGTACTCTTTTTAAACCAATTTAAAGATGTACTTGTAATACTTTTATTGGTAGCAGCTGCTCTTTCTTTAATTATAGGTAATTACATAGATGGAAGTGTTATGATTATCATTGCAATTGTTAATTCATTTATTGGTTTATATCAGGAGTACAAAGCTGAAAAGATAATGGATTCACTTAATGAACTTATTAAATCTCCATCTAAAGTATTTAGAGATGAACAAATTAGTGAGGTAGAACAATCAGAGCTGGTAGTTGGTGACATTGTTAGTCTTGAAGAGGGAGATAAGGTTCCGGCGGATTTAAGATTAATTGAAACTTTTAATTTAAGAATGGTAGAAGTTTCTTTAACTGGAGAATCAATGCCTCAAGAAAAACATAGTAATCATATGGAAGGCGAACTTCCTCTTGGCGATAGAGATAATATGGCATATCTAGGTACAAATGTAGCCTCTGGTTCTGCTAAGGGGGTAGTAATAGCGACTGGAATGGATACTGAAATGGGTAAAATAGCATCCATGACACAAGAAACTGATAGATCTAAATCTCCATTGCAGCAGGAAATGGCTTCTGTTGCAAATAAAATATCTATTTTTGCAGTTATTATAGGTCTTAGTTTATTTGGATTAAGTTTATATAGAAACTTAGGCTTGAATTTTGCTTTGATTTACGGTTTAGGTATAGCTGTAGCAGTTGTTCCTCAAGCACTACCAATGCAGACAACTGTTGCTTTATCACAAGGAGTAAAACGTCTTGCAGTCAAAAATGCTGTAGTTAAAAAACTAGCTTCCGTGGAAACATTAGGATCAACAAATGTTATTGCCACTGATAAAACAGGAACTTTAACAAAAAACGAAATGACGGTACAAAAGGTTTGGTTTGATGATAAGGAGTATAAAATAACAGGACTAGGCTATAAACCTGAAGGCGATATATTAGATGAAAATGATGAAAAATTACCTCAAGAAGAAATTAATAAGATTGAAATAATGTTTGATGCTGCTACTATGTCATCCAACGCAGAAATACATAAACCTGATAGTAAGCATTCAGGCTGGTATCCAATAGGAGATCCTACAGAAGCTGCTTTAATAACTTTATCAACTAAGTTAGGTACTCGTTCACCTAATGAAGATGAAGAAAATCCAGAAATACATGAATTTAGTTTTGATTCTGAAAGAAAAAGAATGAGTTCTGTAAGAGAGTTTAAAGATAGCCAAGTATTAACTATGAAAGGTGCTATTGATAGCCTTCTCTCAATATCTAAACATATTTATGAAGATGGAAAAGAAGTAGAAATAACTGAAAAACATAAAGAAAAATTAAATAAATTAAATGAAAAATATTCTGAAATGGCTCTTAGAGTAATTGCTGTTGCTTACAGAAAATTAGGCGAAAATGAAACTGATTATGTAATTGATGAAATTGAAAGAGATGTAGTCTTTTTAGGATTAATAGCTATGATTGATCCTGATAAAGAAGGTGTAAAGGAAGCGATAGATGATTCTCATTCAGCTTATATTGACACTTATATAATGACTGGAGACCATCCCGTTACAGCAAAAGCTATTGGTGCTAAAATTAATCTGGCTGTAGAGAATCAAGATTTAAAAGTTTTTACATCAAAAGAGCTTTCTAAATTATCTGACGAGGAGCTTGATCAGGAAACAAAGAATACTTCTTCTATTATATTTTCAAGAGTTTCTCCTGAAGATAAACTTAGAATAGTTAAAGCCTTGAAAAAACAAGGTAAGATTGTTGCTGTTACAGGAGATGGAGTTAATGATGCCCCAGCATTAAAAAGTGCTCATATAGGTGTTGCCATGGGTCAAATGGGTACGGATGTTTCAAAAGAAGCTTCAGATCTTATATTGTTAGACGATAGTTATCCTACTTTAGTAGATGCTATAAAAGAAGGAAGAAATATTTATAACAACTTAAAGAAAACTATCATAGCTTCCCTTACTTCAAATGTAGCCGAATTATCAATTGTTTTAATAGGTTTAATATTAGGAGCTATAAGCAA
>CAYMUD010000230.1:0-2694 GCA_964393495.1 uncultured Clostridia bacterium
GAAGCAGGGTGCACGATTTTAATAACACAATTTATTGTGTTATTTTTTATATAATTGATTGTTTGATAATAAGTCAAATTCTGATATAATTATATAGATAACGCAAGGATGGTGGTTAAATGTCGCATCAAGCTATTTATAGAAAATTTAGACCTATGGATTTCGAATCTGTTTTAGGTCAAAAACATATTACAGAAACTATAAAAAGACAGATAATGAAGGACTCAGTAGCTCATGCCTATTTGTTCAACGGTATAAGAGGCACTGGTAAAACTTCTACTGCGAAAATATTTTCAAGGGCGGTAAACTGCCTGAATCCCCAGGATGGCAATCCTTGTAACCAATGCGAAATATGTGTAAGTACTATAAAAGAAACAAATATGGATGTAGTAGAAATGGATGCAGCTTCTAATAATTCTGTAGATGATATTAGAGACCTAAGGGAAAAGGTTAAATTTTTACCCTCAAAAAGTAAATTCAAGGTATATATAATAGACGAGGTTCATATGCTTTCTAAAGGTGCCTTTAACGCTCTTTTAAAAACATTAGAAGAACCACCAGAACACCTGCTCTTTATTTTAGCTACTACAGAACCTGAAAAAATACCTGCTACTATACTATCAAGATGTCAAAGATTTGATTTTAAAAGATTATCTGTAAATGATATGATTATTAATATGAAAGATATATGCAAGCAGATGGAAGTGGAGGCAGATGAAAAGGCACTGAGACTTATAGCCAACAGTGCAGAAGGTGCTATGAGAGATGCTCTTAGCATATTAGATAGGTGTTTAAATTTCCAGGATGAGGTCATTACATATGAATCAGTACTTGATTTATTAGGAACGGTAAATTACAGTCTAATTATAGAATTTACTGAAAAAATAATCAATAAAGATGTTACAGCTATGATGTTTCAACTTGACCATATACTTGGAGAAGGAAAAGAAATTACTCGATTACTAGATGATTTAATAAAGCATTTTAGAAACATACTTATTTTAAATACATCTTCAGAAGGATATAAGTACATATCCCTAGGGGAAGACCTTGTTGAAGCTATAAAGAATCAAGGACAAAAGATACAAGACGATACTGTAATAAAATATATAGAAGAACTATCAGAAACTTTAGCTCTATGTAAAAAAGCATTAAATGAAAGAGTTTTATTAGAAACACGGTTGATAAAAATGGTAAGAGAAAAACCTGCTTATAGACATATACATCAAGAAAAAACCAAAACAGATCAGTCGCCAATTAAAGAAACAGAAATAAAACCATCACCAAAAAAAGAAGAAAAACCAACTAACAATAAAAAAGAAAGAAAAGAAAAAAGATCTAAAAAAGGTGAAGAAACTAAAGAAATAAAAACCAATCCTAATTCAGGAGACTTTAATTTATTAATTGAAAGCTGGGATGGTATTTTAAATGAAATAAAAAAAATAAGAGTAAGTTTTCATGCTATAATAAAAGAGGCTAAACCTTATGAATTAAAGGGAAATACCTTAAAGTTTGTTTTCCAACCAAATTACAAATTTCATTATGATCAAGCAACAAAAAAGGAAAACTTGGACTTTTTTACAGCTTTTATAAATAAAAAACTTAACACAGACTACAAAGTGGAATTTTCCTTCAACGATGGTAAAAAAAAAGTAGAAAATGAGGAAAATTCTATAGATGTAATAAAAAAAGCCGAAGATTTTTTCGGTCAAAAAATAAAAAAAATTAATGATTAAATAGGAGGAATAAAAATGGGAAAAAGAAATATGCCTGGAGGCATGGGAAACATGGGTGGAATGATGAAAAAGGTTCAAAAGATGCAAAAAGAAATGGCAAAAGTTCAAAAAGAACTAGAAGTTAAAGAAGTAGAAGCAACTGCAGGTGGTGGAGTTGTAAAAGCCTTAGTAAATGGAAAAAAAGAACTTGTTAGTTTGAATATAGATCCTGAAGCTATGGATCCTGAAGATGTAGAAATGACTCAAGATTTAATTATAGCTGCAGTAAATGAAGCTATATCAAAAGCAGAAAAAATGATGGAAGAAGGAATGGCTAAAGTAACTGGAGGAATGAACATACCTGGTATGTAAGGAGCTTTATAGATGGAAAATTATGCAGCACCGATATTAAAACTTATCGAAGAATTTTCAAAATTACCGGGAATTGGTAAAAAAACAGCTCAAAGATTAGCATTTTACGTACTAGATATGAAAAATGAAGATGTAATGAATTTAGCAAGAGCTATAGTAAATGCAAAAAAACACACGAAATTTTGCTCTATATGCGGAAATCTTACAGACGAAGATCCTTGTGAAATATGTTCAGATGAAGAAAGAACCAAAAGCACTATCTGTGTACTAGAAGATGCAAGAGATGTAGCTGCAATGGAAAGAATGAAAGAGTATAAAGGAAAATATCACGTTTTAAACGGAAATATTTCTCCAATGGATGGAATTGGACCAGAAGATATTAATATTAAATCTCTAATAAAGAGACTAGATGATACTGTAGAAGAAGTTGTACTTGCTACAAACCCTACTATAGAAGGTGAAGCTACAGCCATGTATATAGCTAAACTAATTAAGCCCATGGGCATAAAAGTTACTAGAATAGCCCACGGAATACCTATAGGAGGAGATATTGAATATACTGATGAAGTTACTCTTGCAAAATCCTATGAAGGTAGAACAGAAATAA
>CAYMUD010000231.1:0-2691 GCA_964393495.1 uncultured Clostridia bacterium
GGTGGACATATAAGATCATATCTACCGTTTACTATAAATGTAGGTATGTTTTCAATTTTTTCTATATTATCAAGTATATAATTATCTCCTTTACCAAACATATTGTTATAAAAATAATGGCATTCTAATTTAGCTATTGCCAAAGCTTTATCTGGCCTTGTAGATTCTTCTATTATCTCTTTAGAAGGAATTAGTTTGACAATATTTGCTTCATAAAAACTCCAATTTACTGCAGCCTCTAAAATTTCTTCTTCTGTACCTTCTGTAAATATTCTATAATATGCAGCCACTTTGCTTTTACTATTTTCATCTATTGGCTCTAAAAATTTATCCCATATTTCAGGAAAAAATCTAGCGGTTCCACCCTCAAACATCCAATCTATTTCTTCTCTTCTAGAAAGCCATATCCCTCTAAGTATTAAAGCCTTAACACTTTTAGGATAGTTTATAGCATATATTAAAGACAAGGTAGATCCCCAACTTCCTCCAAAGACAACCCAGTTATCAATATTTAAGATTTTTCTAATTTTTTCCATATCTTTAATTAAGTCCCATGTGGTATTTTCCTTAAGTTCTCCTAATGGCTCACTTTTTCCACACCCTCTTTGGTGAAATAAAATAATTCTGTAAAACTTAGGATCAAAAAATCTTCTGCTATTTGGACTAGTACCTGCTCCAGGACCACCATGTACAAATATTATTGGTTTTCCATTTGGATTACCTGCCTCTTCATAATAAATATTATGAATATCTGATACTTTAATCTCACCCTGGTTATATGCTTCTATTTCAGGAAATAGTTTATATTTTTTACTCATTTTAACCCCCACTTTTTTTATTGTTTATTATATTGTAATCTCCTTTTTATTATTATACAAATATATTTTATTATAGATTAAATAATTTAAAATTGATATAATAAGAATAAAAGTAAGGAGGCTTATAATGAAATTTATGTATCAAAAAATTGACACTCCAGCCTTATTGGTTGATCAAAATATAATGATGAAAAATATTAGAGACATTCAAAGGAAGTCAGATAAGCTTGGACTAAAATTAAGACCTCACACTAAAACACATAAAATGCCCGCATTAGCAAAAATTCAAATTGATGAAGGAGCTGTAGGAATATCCGTAGCTAAAGTTGGCGAAGCAGAAATTATGTCAGAAAATGGAATTAAAGATATTTTTATTGCAAATGAAATCGTAGGAGAAAGCAAAATAAATAAACTTAGAGCTCTAAAGGAAAAGATAAATGTATCTGTTGGCATTGATGATCCTTTTCATGTTATTCAACTAAATAAAGTATTTAAAGAAAAAAATATGTCAATAGATGTGCTTATTGAAATTGAAGTTGGAGAAATGAGATCAGGGGTTACATCAGAAGAAAAATTTATTAAATTAGTTAATTTAATAAAAGAATCCCCTCATGTTAATTTAAAAGGAATTTTCTCCCACGACGGTCATTCCTATGGAGCAAATTCTGTTAAAGAAATAGAAAATATTTTTATTGAATCCCAAAAATATACATTATCCTATGCTGAAATTGCAAAAAGACTAGATTATCCTCTTGAAGTAGTAAGTATAGGATCAACTCCTTCTTTTATGTTTGATTTTGAAATTCTAGAAGGAATTACTGAAGTAAGGATAGGTACTTATATCTTTATGGATCTAATTCAAGGTAATATAATTAGCAACTATGATAAATGTGCTGCTACTGTTTTAACCTCTGTTATAAGCAAGCCTACCAACTCAAGAGTAGTAACTGACTCTGGAGCCAAAGCCTTAACTATGCAAGGTAAAAACAGCGGTTTAGGAAAAACACAAGGTATCGGTCTGATTAAAGGCTTTGAAGATTTTTGTGTTGAGAAGGTATACGACGAACATGGAGTTATAATTAATGAAAAATTTAATTCTTTAATCAATATAGGTGATAAAATAGAAATTTTACCAAACCATATATGTCCTGTTGTAAATTTATACGATAAAGCATATTTAGTTTCAAAAGGTGAGATACTGGAAGAACTGGAAATTTCAGCTAGAGGAAAAATAATTTAGATAAATCCAATAAAATATAATGAAAGTATGTAGTAAAAAAGCCATTAAGGTTATTAACTTGAATTTAAGCTTTTTCGTTTTATGTTTCAATATAATCATTGATAAAATCGAACCATAAACTCCACCTAAAAAAGAAAATATATGAAGAGTATCTTCCTTAATTCTCCATTTATTTTTCTTTGCTTTTAGTTTATCTAATGCAGATATAAGAAAAGAAAGCGAATTAACAAATATGTAATAGTAATAAATATAGATTCTCATACAAACACCTCAATTTATTATATCATGCCTAGTCAATTTTTATTACATAAAAAAGAAGGTAGAAAATTCAATCTACCTTCCTTTTTTTATATTATTTAGATTTTTTCTTTGTTATTATCATTCCTGATAATCCTAAAATCCCTAATGCTGAATATGCTAATGTTCCAGTTTCTAATCCTGTATCTGGAAGTGGAACAGGTTCTTGTTCTTCTTCAGTCTCAAGCACAAAATCCCCAGGTACCAATACTGAATCTAAGACATGTATAACACCGTTTGATCCTTCAATGTCTGCAGTCACTACTTCAGAATCATTTATAAAAACTCCACCTTCTAAAGATACCATTATATTATCACCTTTAAGTGTTGGTGCTT
>CAYMUD010000232.1:0-2689 GCA_964393495.1 uncultured Clostridia bacterium
TTTCCCCAAAATCAACTTCCCGTCGCCGAAAAGCGGTTTCCCTTTAATGATTCCCATGTATTGTCGCCATATACAGGACTAGATTGCCACTTAGACCGTACTACAATCCCTATACTATTTCAAAAGATCAGTCTAGGAGCTTTCCTCTACAGCCATTCTAATTCCTAGCCTCTTTTGCAGTATAAATTTCAACAGTATTTGCCTACTATCGCATGAGCTCCTGCGAAATGGGCTTTTTTACTGAATTCCATTATACCACTCAAGGCAGGCTACACTACCGGCAGGATTTCTGCAGGCAGGGTTCCCTAAAATAGGTCTCCGCGACAGAGGGGTCTACGCCCACATGCCATTGTGGATCGCCCCAACTACCTTACTTCCAGAAAAAACCCTGGACTGGGCGTCCAAAGCCTAAACTGGAAACTTCATCGATTTGCCTTTCGACGGATCTTTAGGCCCGCCTTCAAAATTAGATGTGCTGACTAGAATACTGAGCCATTACATTTAAGATAATTCTTCTATAATTTCATTGATTTTATTTTCCTTATTCTCTAAGGTATCTCTACAATATTTGTAAAGCTTCATACCTTCTTCGTATTTTTCTATGTTCTCTTCCAATTTTAAGTCCTTACCTTCAAGTTCTTTTGTAATTTCTTCTAGACGTTTTATAGCTTCTTCAAAATCTATATTTTTAAAATCCATATTTACTCCCCATTTTCAATAAAATCAATAATTGCTTTTCCATCCTTAAAGTACAAATAGTAATGCTCTTGATAATTAATATCCTCTACACTATTAATTATAGTACTATTCTTGTCTTTTATAAACACAAAACCTTTATTTAATATATTATTATAGTCGTATTTGCTGAGTTTATATCTTAATTCTTCTAATTTTTTGTATTTATTATTGATATTTTCCGATATTGATGAAGACATTTTATTTTCCAATTTATCAATATAGTTGAGTTTGTCGCTTATTTTCCTATAAGGACTTAAAATTAATAGTTTATTTTTCTTTAAGTTTACATAATTATATTTACGTTGAATTAAGCTTTCCGTCTTTTGTATAATATTATCTCTTAAAAAATTAATTTTCTCTATATATGAAATATAGTTTTCTACTATTAACTTAGCGGCTCCCGTTGGTGTTGTTGAGTATGAGTCTGCAGTAAGGTCGGCTATAGAGGTATCTATTTCATGTCCTATTCCGCAAATTACAGGCTTTTTGGATTGAAATATACTGTCTGCTATCAACTCATGGTTGAAAACTTCTAAATCAATTTTAGAACCTCCACCTCTTGAAATCAATATTATGTCTGCTTCTTTTTTGTTAAAGTATTCTATACCTCTAACAATTTTTTCTGCAGCGTTACTACCTTGAACACTAGAATCATATATATTTATATTCAATCCAAATTTATAAGAATTCAATACATTTAAGATATCTTTTACAGCTGCACTTTTTAATGAAGTTATGATACCTATATTTTGGGGAAACTTAGGTATTGGCTTTTTTTTAGCTGGATCAAAATATCCATTTTTAAAAAGTTTTTCTTTAAGTTTTTCCAATCTATTATAAGATTCTCCATCCTTCAATACTTCAGCCTTTTTAACTATTATTTGATAGACACTGTTTTGAGGATATATATCTATTTTTCCAGTTAAGATAGTTTCTTTACCCTCTTCTATTTCCACAGAATCTTCAAAACATATAGCTCTTATTATTTCTTCCTTATCTCCCTTTAAGTTAAAAAACCTTATATTACTGTGGGATTTTTTAAGATCAACAATTTCACCCACTATACTTACATTGTTTAATAAGGGATTACTGTATATTAGTTTTTTGATAAAACTGTTTACTTCCCTAACCTTTAAAGGCTTCATAGCCATAACATTACCTCATCTTAAAAACATTTTAAAGACAGCAAAGGCTGTCTTTAATTTTTATAATTTTATTCCTCTATTTATGTTACCTAAAATCCCGTTTATAAACTTATGAGAATCTTCGTTTGAATACTTTTTACATAATTCTATAGCCTCGTTTATAGATACAGAAACAGGTATATTTTCATCATAAAGCATTTCAGTAATTGCAAGTCTCATTATAGCAATATCTATTTTAGCAATTCTATTTATCTTCCAATCTGATGAATATTCATTTATCAAATTATCGATTTTTTTGTAGTTTTTGATAAAATTTAATGAAGTATTTTTGAAATATGAAATGTCGATTTTCAAATTTTCCAGTAAATCTAAATATTTTTGGAATCTTTCACTGGTAAATTCATCATTCATATCCATCTCATATAAAAGCTTCATCAACTCTTCTCTTGTTAGCTTTCGATTCATTATGCCTCCGATTTACTCTTCTGTTTCTTCCTTTGTTTCTTCTTTTGCTTCAGATTCTTCAACATTATCAGGCAAGTCTTCTATTTCGTCTTTTACTTCTTCTTCCTCTTCTTCCTCTTCTTTAATGAAAACATTGGCTACATTAACATTAACGCTGGTAACATTGAGTTCAGTCATATTTTCTATTTTTTCAGCTACCCTTTCCTGTACTGCTTCTGCTACTTTATTTACGTTGTACCCATATTCTACATTTATGCTTATATCTATGTATACATTGTTTTCTTTGACTTCTATTTTTATACCTTTTGTATTATTCTTTTTATTAAACAAACTTGAAAGTT
>CAYMUD010000233.1:0-2680 GCA_964393495.1 uncultured Clostridia bacterium
TATTAATCAATAATTTTCCAATTGTGTTTTTTTGCATAGGATCTTAAATTGTCATCTGGGCTTACAGCAGTAGGAGAGCCGGTAAGCTCCATAATGTATCTGTCATAGAGACTGTCACCATATGATTTGCTTTCTTTCCAGTTGACTAAAGATTTATCAAAAGAATCTAAAATTGCATCCTTCTTTTTCATACCGCTAATTATTTTGATATCTTTCTCAAAATTTATTCCCTTATCTGTAATAGGCAACTTTGTACCAATTATATTTTGAAATGGTAAATCTCTTAAGGCGATATCCAACATTATCTGAAAACAACCTGAAACCATAACAAGTTTAAAACCATCTTTAGATGCTTTCTGTATCTCTTCTAATACTTTTTTGTTATAAAAATCTTCAATATTTTCACAAGATTTTTCAAAGAAAATTTCTATTTCTTCTTTATTCATACCCTTAAAAATTTTTAAAAATTCTATTGTAGCTTGAATTCTAAAGTTTTCTTTTGATAGAACCTTGACTTTGTTTAAGAAGTATTTTTTTAAGAGTTCTTTCTTTACTTTTGTTTTTGCATATTTAGAATATTCAAATTCTTCCCATTTATCCATTAAATAAGGAATAGTTTCTTCCTTAAACAAAGTTCCGTCAAAATCAAATATAGCTAACTTCACATTATCACTCCTTAAGCTTTGTTTTGAAAAAACATTTTGTGTAAACTATTAAATCCTTTGTAAAATATCAAAAGGTTAAATAAACCTAGAATAAAAAATATCATGTCGGGGAAAAGGGCCATTAAAGTAAAAATAAAAAAGTTTTCAAATTTACTAGGAAAAAGAATAGCTTTATTTTGAGAATTATAAATATTTATAATTATTCCTACTAAATAAAATAAGTACATGATACCAAATTGTGGATAAATTAGATAAAATCCAATCATAATAAAAGAATCAACAATTTTATTGAGAACAATTTCTTTTCTAAATTCAAAAGAAGTATCATCATATCTTAATTTTATAATATTGTTTCCTAGTATATATAAGTAAAAAGAAAACCATAAAAACAATATGTATAAGAAGCTTAAATTAAAAGATATAAGTACAGAGGAAATCAATCCTAATGTAAAAGAAAAAAAGTAAATATTCTTATGAGTAAAATGGGATTTTAGTATTTTTTTTGTGGGCTTTAGTATAAAAAAATTTTTAATCGAACTAGAATTAGAGTTATTCATAGATACCTCCTGATTTTTATATTATATTTATACCCATATGATTATTAAGTATAAGAGCTTATTTAAAGTATATAGAAAAAATATAAATAATTCCAAAAAAATATGGAAAATTTCTGAAAATATTATATAATGAGTTTAAATTAAATATCATAAGGAGTATTAAAGTGAAAAGTATTTACGAATCTAATTCAAAAGATTGGCAAAAAATTCTTAAGAGTCTTGATTATACCAATGAAGAGGACTTTGAGACATTCGAATCAAAAATTAAAGATTTTTTTCATGATGCAGAAGAGGATTTATTAGAAGATTTGTACGAATATCTAGAATCTGATTTGGCAGTATATTCTGATGCGGAAATAGGTGAACTGACAGAAGAAGAAATAGAAAGTATAGTAGATTTTATAAATGAATAAGGTTGGGATATCCCAACCTTATTTTTTTAATAGCCTTTCTCAAATGAGTACTGATTAATCATAGAAGATTTATCTTTTTGATACTTTTCAATATTTTCTTTCACTATATCATATGCTTTAGCCAAATAATTTACATTTGGACCGCATATATGTGGAGTGATGACTATGTTATCCAAACTCCATAGAGGGTTTTCTTTAGGAAGAGGTTCTGTTTCAAAAACATCCGATATGTATTTTCTGAATACTTTATTTTTTAATGCATAATATAAAGCTTCTTCATCAACTGTACCACCTCTACCTAGATTAAGCATACAAGCTGAAGATTTCATTTTAGACATTAGCTCTTCATTTACAAATTTTTCGGTTTCTGGTGTAAAGGGTAGAAGATTTACTATATAGTCGCTATTTTTAAATATTTGTTCCACTTCAGTATTAGGATAAACTTTTCTTACGTGAGGTACAGGAGTGTAACTTCTCTTTAATCCAATTACATCCATACCCATAAAGCTGGCTTTTCTTGCCAACTCCTGCCCTATTGATCCTAAGCCAATTATCCCTAGAGTCTTACCTTTTATTTCGCCCTGCTTAAAACTTGGGTCCCATTCTTTTTGCTGCTGTTTTAAGAGCAGCTTGTCTAAATTTCTGGCATCCAATATCATCATGCTTAAAGCATACTCAGTCATATGATTTTTATGGATACCTCTTCCGGTCGTTAAGATAATTCCTCTATCTTTGATAGTGTTAAGAGGTAATGAATCAACACCGGCCATTAAACCCTGAACCCACTTTAAATTTGGTGCTAACTCTAAATGTTCATCTTTTAATTTCATGGTTAGTAATGCATCAGCCTTTGGAATTTTTTCTTTAAGTTCTTCCTCGGAGCTTGTAAATTCAAAGTTAATCTCAGGAAAATCCTTAGGCAGTTCTTTCAATTTGTCTGCTTTAAAAGGGAAAGAATTTATTATTATATTCATATAATCGCCTCCTTACTATAATATTATACCCAATTTAATAAAAAAAAGACACCCTTTTGGATGTCTTTGAT
>CAYMUD010000234.1:0-2676 GCA_964393495.1 uncultured Clostridia bacterium
ATTTTAATAAAGATTTGAGAAAGTATATAGAATCAAAGGGTGGAGAATACTTCGGGTACTACGACGATAGAATATATTTGACTATAATGGACGAAAACAAAAATCACTGGTGGATTATATCTGAAATAGATAATAATAATATCAACCTTAAGGTAGTTAAAGAGAGAGAACTCAAACCGGGAGATACTATAACCATTAATCCAGATGATTATGATTACTATAAAACCTACTTTTCTTCATATAATGATGGGGAATATTTTCAATCGGCAGTCGTAGACTTCGACAAAAATGATGTTTTTCTAAAAATTGAAAAAAAAGATTTTATAAGCAGTTATGACAGAACCTACATATACAGGAAAAATATGTACGAAGAAAAGGGAAGAAAATATATATTAGACGATGCATTATTTGGTTCAGGAAGAAGCTACTGGGAAGTATCTTGGGAAAATGATGCTCAACCCGGAGAAATATCTATTAGATTAGAAAATACAGGAAATATTCCTCCTGTTAAAGATGGAGAAGAGCTGGGAGGAATTCAGATAAAATCCGAAAGAATAAGCAGCATAAATGTATTTCCACTGGGAGGAGCAGAGTTAAACCATCCTGAATTTGAGTACAACAGCTTTAGGATGGATAGAACTCCAGAAGGGGATTATTTAGCAGTACTGCCCTCTGGATACTACGATGTAGAATTAGTCCCTTCAAATGATAAATACATCGAAAATTACAAAACAGTTATGGTGCCTGTAAATTCAGGAGAAATCACCCAAGTTAATGTACCTTTAAGCATATCCCAGAGCTTAAGTCCTCCAAAGGTGAAATCAGGAGAAGATAAAGGAATAGTAATATCAAATATTATAGAAAAAAATGACAGTGTTAACCTTGATTTTTCATTAGTTGATAGCGAAACTAAAGAGATACTACCTTCAATTGAAAACACGAGTATTTTCGAAGGAAGTAAAAAAGTGAAAATATCAAATATAGAAAGAGTAAAAACTCCCCCTACAGTAGCATTAGTAGTTGATTCTTCCGGGTCAATGGAAGGAGTTATGGACCAAGCCTTAAATTCCGCAAAGAAATTTATAAATACCTTACCGGAAAATTCAAAAATTATACTAATAGATTTTGATACAGAAGTAAAACCCTTTAAAGGCACTACAAAAGCTGAAGCCCTAGAAAATATTGACAAAATAACTCAAGGAGGTTCAACAGCTCTATACGATGCTTTAGTAAAAGCTATCGACACCCTTGAGAATCAACAAAGACCTACTGTGGTAGCTTTTACAGATGGAGAAGATGGAATACACTCTACTGAATATTCTGGAAGCACCTTTACCAAAGAAGAGACGATAGAAAAAGTAAAAGAATCAAAGATACCTCTCTATACGATAGGATTCAGGGAAGAACATGATGGGACGACACTTAAAGAATTAGCAGAAGCATCAAAAGGGAAATACTATAGTGCTGAAAATAAAGAAGCTTTAGATTATGTATTTAAAGCTATTAATGACAAACTGTCATCTACATTTAACCTTACCTACGAAAGACCAAAAGAATCTTCTATAGGAGATGTACCTACGGTTGTATTCGTTCTGGATGTATCCGGATCTATGGACAGTCAGGCAACAGAAGACTGCGATTATAGACTTGATGATGTTAAAAATCTCTACCACGACTTTATATTAGGACTTCCTAAAGAAACTCAAATACAGTTTTTAGATTTCAGCTCAAATGTAAGAGTAAGCCAAGCTATGACTACAGATAAAACTAGAGTACTGAGGGCCTTAGGAGAATTAGAAGCAATATCATCAACAGATATATTAGGTTCAGTCGAAGGAGGATACGAATCCCTTAAATCCGCAGCATCTAGTAAAAAAATCATGATATATCTTACAGATGCAGCTCTTGGAGTAGGAAGCTCTGAAAAAAAGATTTTTGATGGTATTTTAGATAGAATTAAAGAAGATAAAATAAATATTTTATGGGTAGGTTTAGGAATTGATGAAGATGAAGACTTTAAATATGCAGCAGAAAAATCTGGAGGAGATTATATAATAGCCCAGGAAGTTGAAGAATTTAAAGATAAATACAATGAAGTACTTAAAAATATAATAGAAACTCCTCAATCAGAAAACACCAACATAACCATTAACATAGAAAAATATTCACCTCTGGGAGAAGTAACCACCTATTCTCAAAACAGACTAGTTAAATTATCACCTATTCAAAAAACCGATGAAATAAAAACTACTCAGACTGTAAATTATGAATACGGTAAAAAACTTGAAAGATTCAACTTAGCAGCAGCTGAACTTTTATCCGGGGATTCTATCCCTGGAGAAGAAAGCATAATCTCAAAAAGAATTGATTTAAGATCTTCAGGTAAAAATGAAGCAGCCTTAATAGAAGCTGAAGAAATAATCTATATGAATAAATTAAAAGGAGTAGAACCACCAAATAACAAAAGATTTTTAGCCTTGGTATTAAATATAGAAAATATTTTAGAGAAACAAGAAGTCGTAGTATATCCCGACGGCAGCGGTCATCCTGCCTCTTGGGTTGGAGGTGGCGCTGAAGGTGAAGTAGTAGAGATGAAGATACCATATATGATACCCAATTTCACATCTCACTTTTATCTAGGATACAACAGTGAAGGCATGTATCCTGCAGCATCGG
>CAYMUD010000235.1:0-2666 GCA_964393495.1 uncultured Clostridia bacterium
TAATTGTTGATATATTTTTAAAAGCATATTTTCCTAATATTAGTGAAGCTTTAGGTCCTTATGTTGGACTTATTATTACCAACTGTATCATCATGGGAAGATGTGAATCTTATGCGCAGAATAATCCTCCATACTATGCATTTATGGATGGTATTGCTTCAGGTTCAGGTTATGCTATCGTTTTACTTATTATCGCATTTGTAAGAGAACTACTCGGCTTTGGATCCCTTTTTGGAATTAACGTATTAGGAGAAGCCTGGACATCGTGGACTCTAATGATAATGCCTCCTGGAGCATTTTTTATGTTGGCTATTATCATCTGGATATCTAAAAACATGATGAATGAAGATAAAGAAGAAAGTGGAGGTGTGAAAGCACAATGACTTTAAATCCTTTTGTAATATTTTTCGCAGCTATCTTTACTAATAATATGATATTATCCAACTTTTTAGGAATGTGCTCATTTATTGCCGTAAGTAATGAAATTAAAACCTCTTTTAGCTTAGGTGAAGCAGTAACCTTTGTTTTAGGTTTTACTTCAATTATAAATTATCTTGTATACCATAAAATATTAGTACCATTAAATTTAGAATATTTAAGATACATTGTATTCATTATTGTTATTGCATCTTTTGTTCAACTGGTAGAAATGATAATAGATAGATATTTCCAAACACTGTACTATGCTCTTGGTGTCTTTCTACCTCTAATTACAGTTAACTGTGCAATATTAGGTGTTTCTCTATTTATGATTATAAGAGATTATTCTCTTGTTCAATCAGTAGCCTTTAGTATTGGCTCAGGTTTAGGATGGACATTGGCTATAGTTGCAATGGCAGGTATAAGACAAAAAATCAAAAATAATCCTCTACCTAAAGGTTTGGAAGGTCCTGGCATAACACTAATCATTACTGGAATTATGGCATTGGCTTTTATAGGATTTTCTGGAATAGTACAGATACAATAGGAGGCAGTATGAGAGAAATAATTATAACAGTTGTAACTATATCATCAATATCCGGAGTACTAGCATTTCTTCTTTCTATAGCAAACAAAACTATTGCAAACTACGGAGAAAAAACCGTTACGATTAATCAAGAAAAAGATTATATAGTAGAAGGTGGAGAAACTCTTCTTTCCGCTTTAATAGAAGAAAATATATTTATACCTTCAGCTTGCGGTGGTAAGGGCAGCTGCGGCTACTGTAAAGTAAAAGTTTTAGAAGGTGGAGGTCAATTTTTGCCTACAGAAAAAGGTTATGTTACAGAAGATGAAAGAGAACAAGGTATAAGGCTTTCCTGTCAATGCAAGGTAAAAGAAGACATGAAAATAGAAATCCCTGAAGAACTTTTTAATGTAGAACAGTATGAAAGTAGGGTTGCTAAATTAGAAAATCTAACTGACAAAATCAAGTTAGTAAGATTAGAATTTGAAGAAGGAAAAGAAATGGAGTATAAACCTGGACAGTATATACAAATACTTACTCCAATTTATAAGGAAAGTTTTGAAGAAATATATAGAGCTTATTCAATTACAACACCTCCAAGTTCCAAAAATGCTATAGAGCTTTTTATCGGATATGCAGGTGGTATTTGTACTACATATGTACATGACTATCTCAAAGTAGGAGATCCTCTCACTATAGTAGGACCTTTTGGAGATTTTCAATATAGAGACAACGATAGAGAAATGATTCTTGTAGCTATTGGTACCGGAATGGCTCCTATTATGAGTATATTGAGATATATGGCAGAAGAAGGAATAGATCGAAAAGCCACTTTCTACTTTGGTGCAAGAACAAGAGAAGATCAGTATATGATAGAAGAGCTTAGAGAACTGGAAGAAAAACTTCCTAGATTCAAACTTAAAATGTGTCTTTCTAGACCTACGAAACAATGCAACTGGACGGGAGAAGTTGGAAGAGTTACTGACCTGTTGAAAAAATTTGAAGAAAATGGTGAAAATAAAGAAGCCTACCTATGCGGTAGTCCTCCAATGATAGATGCTGTTATCCCTATTCTTAAAGATAAGGGTTATAAAGAAGAAAATATATTATATGATAAATTCGAATAAGCTGGAGATTTCCAGCTTATTCTTCTATTTCTTCATCTGCTTTCTTTTCGCTTTTTCTTACCAAATAATTCTGAGCTCCCATCCAAGTGATAAAAAATATTATTCCAGAAATTAAAATTCTAACTATATCTTTACTACTAGATAAATTATAGTCGGAAAAAAACCCATGAATTAATGTGAAAATTATTGAACCTACAATCCCACCAATAAGTATATTTTTTCTTTTACTTTCTTTTTCTCTGTAAGTTTGATAAAGACCTTTAAATACATTTCTTATTAATACATAGGTGGATATTCCTAGAGTTAGTACTAATATATCCCAATAATTACTGGGTTCTTGTTCTAAAATAAACTGTCTATAAATTAAAATCAACCATAATCCAATAAATACATAGCTAAAAGCTCTTGAATTTATCTTTCTTTTTTCAATTAGAATTCTTTCATCTTCTATTTTTTTCATTTTTCTTCCTCCCAAAACAAGTCATCCAAGGTTTTTCCCAATTCTTTGCATATAGATACACAAAGATTCAATGATGGGTTATATTTTCCAGCTTCTATTAAGCTTATAGTTTGTCTTGTAACATTAATCCTAT
>CAYMUD010000236.1:0-2649 GCA_964393495.1 uncultured Clostridia bacterium
CAAGAGGCATTTATAAAATTTGGGAGTTCAGGAAGTACAACAGTAAATCCAACAAGCGGGATATTTAATATAATCGGGTTAATTGTTGCAGGACCATTAGCTATAGGAGCTGTATACTTTTATATGAAATTAGAATCAGGAGAAGAACCTAATATAAGTATAGTATTCGATGGATTCCAAGACTTTAAAAGAGGCTTAATATTTTTTATAGTTTCAACGATTTTTGTAGCCTTATGGACCTTGTTGCTTGTAGTACCTGGAATAATAGCAGCTATAAGATACTCAATGGGATACTACTTAATGATTGAAAATCCTGATATGGAGCCTATGGAAGCACTAAGAGAATCCTCAGAACTTATGAAAGGTAATAAAATGGACTTTTTCATGTTTGCTTTATCTTTCATAGGATGGGTATTGTTATCGGCCTTAACCTTAGGGGTTGGTTTTTTACTACTGGTACCATATTATCAAATGTCGAAACTTAATTTTTATAGAAAAATTACAGGAGATACTAGATCAGGACATGATGATTTTTACAAGATGTAAAAATATAAAAAAATCTCTGAATACATTCAAAAAAGTATCCAGAGATTTTTTATTTTTTGTAAAGTTTATTTTTGGTAAAATCTGTTGTTCATTTTTTTGATTTCATCCCAGTTCAATTTTTCTAAAACTTTCTCTACTAATTTAACAGCTTCCTTGTAATCCTCTAGAGATGCATAGTTATAATGAGTATGAATATATCTTGATGGTATGCTGAGTGCTAAAGTAGGTACTCCCTTGTTTGAAAGATGAATCTTTCCAGCATTTGTACCACCGGAAAGTCTTACCGCTTCTTGATATTTTATATTGTTTTCATCAGCGATTTTTTTAGCGAATTTTATAAGTCCAGGATGATAAATACAAGATGAATCTCTATGTCTAATCTGAACGCCTTTACCTAAAGCCGCCTGGGCTGAATTTTCATCTTTATGCTGTTCATCTGCGGGAGAAGCTTCGAAAACTATAGCTAAATCCGGATTAGCTCTTTTTGATGATACTTCAGCACCTCTTAATCCCACCTCTTCTTGTACTGATAGAGTTCCAATAAGGTTTACTTTTAAATCTTTTTTTGACATAGATACTAAGGTATCAATAACCCCGGCACATCCTAATCTGTTATCAAAAGCCTTACCCATCATTATATTATTTGCTTTCATCTCGAATTTTACATCTGGAACAATTGGAGCACCTAAAGGTATTTTATAAATATCAATCACCTCATCCTTAGATGAAGCACCTACATCTATACGAAGATCCTTTATATCTATTTGTTTTTCTCTTTCATCCTTAGTCATAAAATGAGGTGGTTTTGAAGCAACTATTCCCTTAACATATTCATTATCAGAATTTTTAATCATAAGAGTATGAGCGGGAATATTAGTTGGAATCCAACCTCCTAAAGGTATAAATTTAATCAAACCGTTTTTTTCTATTGATTGGACCATAAAAGCAACTTCGTCAAGATGAGAATCAATCATTACAGTAGGGTTATCTTCATTAAATTCACCATTTATATACATATTATTCATTGAATCACTTTGGATATTCAAGTCTTCTCTATACTTAGCTACTACTTCCAATACCTCTTCTTCAAACCCGGGTGCTCCATAAGCATTAGAAAGTTCTTCTATTAATTGTTTGCTATTCATAAAATCCTCCTTTTTATTTATTTTCTTATCTATATTATTTACGAGTAAATATCATTTGTCAACATCCCTACTCTTTATGTTATAATAATAGGGTAATAGCTTAGGAGGTATAAAAATGAAATATGATTTGATTTTGAAAAATGGAAATCTTATAGACCATGAAGGAAATATTAGTAAGGAAAAGAGTATTTTTATAAAAGATGGTAAAATTTGTGAAATAGAAAAATTTGAATCAAATAAAGATATAGAAGGGGAGAGAATAATAGATTGTAAAGGTAAGTTTATAAGTCCTGGATTGGTAAACTTACATGCACATTCTCCAATGAATATTTTCAAAGGAATAGCAGAGGATGTTGATATTGATACATGGTTTAATGAAGAAATATGGCCTTACGAAAGCAATATGACTGGAGAGGATGTGTATATAGGAGCTTTATCTGCAATATCAGAAATGATTAACAATGGTGTAACAGCTTTTGCTGATCACTATATGGAAGGCGAAAGGATTAGCGATGCTGTTTTAGAAACCGGTATAAAAGGCGATATCGCTTTAACTATTTTCGGTATGTCCGATAACTTTGAAGAAGAATTAGAAAATACAGGAAAAATCGTAGAAAAAAGAAGAGATGAAAGTTCTAGGCTTAATTTAAGATTCGGGCCGCATGCTCCCTATACTTGTCCAGGAGATACTTTGAAAAAAATAATAGATAAAGCAAAAAAATTAGAAACTGGAATACACATACATTTATCAGAAACAGAAGATCAGGTAAAAATTAGCTTAAAAAAAACAAATAAAACTCCTTTTGAAGTAATGCATGATGCAGGAGGATTTGATATAGACTGTATTGTTGCTCACGGGTTATGGATGAAGGAAGAAGATAGAAAATTTTTAAATAAAAACACTTACATAGCAGCTTGTCCTAAAACTTATATGAAATTGAGTTCAGGCTATGGAACA
>CAYMUD010000237.1:0-2637 GCA_964393495.1 uncultured Clostridia bacterium
CTTCCCATAGGTACATAGGTATTGTAGTAATGAGGAGATTTGATTAATTCTTCTAATTTTTTTTCAAAGCCAAAAAGTTTCCTAACATCCTTTTTTTTAAGATATAGATCAATTGTTTTATTAATAATTTTAAACATATTTACTGTTAATTTTTCTATGTTTTCTATATCTGATTCGGAGAAAATTCTAGGTACATAGAGATAGGGTACTGGATTTCCTTTATATATAGCTTTTGATTCTCTTACTTTTTTATCAATTTCTTCTGCATCTTTTATGTACTTTTGAGAATTTTTAATTATATTTCTTGAAATTTCATTTTGCAAGTTTAAGCTATCCATCAATTTTATCAATCCTTTAATATATTTTTTGCTGTAATTTCATTTAACAATGTGCTTTTATCATCTATTTTCTTTAATTTTTCAGCCATAGATCCATAATTATTAATTAACTCTTCCAGTTTATCCAGATACACTACATCTTTAGCATCAAGTTCTCTTTTAGCATCTTTTATCAATTCCATTACCATTTGATCCATTTCAATATCCTTGTAGCTGCAGTGTATATTATCAATAAGAAGGTTGTTTAATTTCTTTATATCTTCGTCATTGTATTTTAGGGACATTTGGTAGTATTTTTTCAAGTTTTTATTACTGTAGAATATCCCCTTTACAAGAGAAAGCAGAGATAAAAAGTAGGGATATCTAATAGAATCTGCTATCCTTATTTCTATATAGTTTTTTAATCTTACATCTGGAAATACCATTCCTAAAATATGTTCAACATCTTTTTTTTCAAAATTATGTTTATCATAAATATCAATAACTTTATTTCTTTGGGTAGATAAAGTCCTTCCTTGATTTTCAACGAATATAGGCTCTGATTCTAGTATGTATTGGGTGTAATCATCAAAAGTGAAATTTTTATCTAAACTTCCTGGAACAGATTTCGACCTTTTAATATCCGTATTTTGCCATACTTTAATTCTCAGATTATTCTTTTCGTATGTCTTTTTCTCAAAAAAAGGAGTAGAATCAAATAGTCTGGAAAGGAATGGTGTAAGAAAGTTAGCTGTTCTAAATTTCCTTATAAAGTCCTCCTCATCTTTATAATCAATTGCCAAGTGTAATGATGCTGTACCTTTCATCATATTATGACAGTATTCACCTTTTCCTTTAAAATAATTGTACATAATATCATATCTTTCTTTAGGAAGTAGTTCTAACTCGTCAATTTTAGTGTTTGGGTGGTAGCCTATCAATATTAAATCTTTATCATTATCAATAACCTTATAGACATCTTTTAAAATTTTTATATAATCTTTTTTTACATCCTCTATATTTTCGTAGGCTTTAATACTAAATTCAAACTGTCCTCCAGGTTCTAAGGTTATAGTGCTTTCATCTTTTTTTATTCCTAAAATATTTTCGCCTTCTTTAGAAAAAATTTCCCAGCCTAAATCCAGCATTTTAATTAAAATATCTCTTTGTCCTCCTTTTTTACTATAACTTATACTTTCCAAAGACTTTTTATCAACTAAAAAATGTTCGATTTCCAATCCTAAATACTGATTATCATTGTGAAGACATTTGCTAAAATACGATTTTATTTTATCTTTAAATATATCTTTCTTATCCATTATTCTCCTCTTACCTCTATATTTAACTATTTATTATGAATTACATATATTTTATAACAAATTCATAATAAATCAATTAATTTAGTATTAAATAAAAAAGACTCACATTTTTAAAGTGAGCTTTTTATATACTTACCTTATTTTAGCTTCTTTATTCTTAGGATTATAGGATTCTTCTGGTGCTTTCTTGAAAAAGATTCCTGTAGCAATTATTATCATTAAGGTACATATTAGAAAAAGGTTGTAATACTTCATAACTTCTAAGGCAAATCCAGCAACAAAAACTCCTATAGGAGATATTACCTGCATACTAAAGGAATATGCGGATAAAACCCTTGCTCGTACCCTATTAGGTATCATAAGCTGCAGGTTGGTATTTATACTTGTACTCATAAAAGCATTGGCTACTCCAAACATTATTAAAAGGATAAGAAAGATAGCAAATAAAGAAAAACTTCCCATTCCAAAAATTCTTATAGACCAAGGATAGAAAAATATTCCAATTACCAAAAATAAACTAGCCTGGGCAGTTAATCCATATAAAATAATTTTCTTTTTATTTAATTTTTCAGATAAAATAGAAAGCAAAATATTTCCAACAAATATTCCAATCATTACTGAAGCTTGAAGAACTCCGAATTGATTATCACTAAAACCTAGTCCCTCTACAAAAATATAAGGCATTATAACTGTTATAGAAGCTACTCCAAAAAAGTTTGCTACTGCAGCAAAGTATATTAAAGGTAAAATTCCCTTAGAGTTAACCAGGAAATTAAAACCTTCTATTATATCTTTTTTAGTTTTTTGTACTGTAAGTTTTTGACTCTTTTCTTGTGGGGAATATTCTATGAAAATTTCACTAATTGCAGAGATAATAAATGATATACCGTTAATAAATAAGACTATTCTAATACCAAAAAAACCAAATAGAGCAGCTCCAGCGATAGGTCCTATAATATATGTGGCACTGTTTATACTCCCAAGAATGGAATTTCCTTTAA
>CAYMUD010000238.1:0-2629 GCA_964393495.1 uncultured Clostridia bacterium
TTTTTTTTTTTTTTTTTTTTTTTTTTATTTTTTTTTCTTAAACATAAAAAAAAGACGGGAGAACGTCTTTTTTATAATTGAAAGGAATTATATATTAAGTGTAAACGTTAGAGCCACCTTGCGAGCAAGGTAACCTAACTTTTTAATATAGATTTTATATCTTTATAACTTTTATTTTTATCAGATTTTAAATACTTTATTATATTTATTATCTTACATTTAACAGACAAGAAACGGTTTTTTATAGTTTGACGTATATTATATACAGGTTCTTCAATCCAAGTATCGCATTCCTTTTTATTAAGAATAGGTTTTTCATAACTATTAAAATATCTATAATATGGTTTACGATAGAATAAACGCATACCAAATCTTTTAAATCTATATCCATCGATTATTTGTTCATCTTCTGATATAGTAGTGAATTTAACTATCTTACGAATAACGCTAAAATGACCGAACAAATGGTTCATTAAATAAATACCATCATATAACCTTCTAACTACAATATTTACATCTTCCCAAGATTGAGATACAATAATAGCATCACATTTATAGTGTCGATGCAATCGAAGGAATTGTTTTTTATCCTTAGAAAGTGGAACTCTATTATCCAGAACAATTGCACCCTCATCTATAAGTATTAAAGCTTTTTCTATATGAGTTTTACCTAAATCATCATCAACAGTATATTTTTTAGTACCATATACAGGAACATTACAATATACACCATTAGGATATTTATATTTAATATCAATTTTACCAAAAGATAATAAGTGGAGTAGATAACTAGAAAATTTAGGTTTATTATACTTTTGTGCTAATTTTGATATATAAGTAGTTTTACCCGCACCGGGATTTGCAAAATATAATTCAATCATTTTATCACTTCCTTAATTTAATCTTAATTATGGAGGTAGTATAAAATATAATACAATTTTATGATCTACCCCCTAATAACTATCTAATATTCAAAATTCTAGAGAATATACCAACAACTAGACCAACAACCATTATCACAAATGGTAATAGTAATAAGTCATTGGATAAAACAGTAGTAGCAGTTTCTCCTACCATACCAAATATACCCGTACCGGTAGCGGGATTAATAACTTCTCCAACGGCGGTAATAAATTCAGTCATAAAAACACCTCCTTATAATTAATTTATATACTATCTAACATTCAATATTCTACCAAATATACCAACAACTAGACCAACAACCATTATCACAAATGGAAGAATTAACAAGTCATTAGCAAGAATTGCATCACCCAAATCAGGTAACCAACCAATCATAGCAGTAAAAAATTCATTTACCAAACCCACAAAAGTAACCATTATAGCACCTCCTTAATTTATTTTATATATATAAAAGCATAAGCTTTTACTTCATTTTCATTGTTCGCTTAGAGTTATTATGGAAAAGTTGAAAAGACCATTTAGGAATCTTATACAAAAGAATCATAAACATTACCAAGAAAACAAATTGAGATAAATATTCAAAGTTTACACCGGCTATGCCATCAGGGATTACATCATAAGACCAAGTTTGTATATCATAACCACCATTGAGAACATCATTAGTAACAATCTTTTTAGTTACTTCATATTTAACAGGTTCATAAGTACCTAGAAAACCCTGGAAGAAATCTATTAACTGTGTATTCATCTTTACCTCCTACCATATTTCATATTACCACTATTATCTAAATAAGGCCTATATTTGCTATTAACATTACCATTACTATCTAGACCATTCTTACTGCTTCTAACATCTTGGAAAGTATTCCATTGTCCTAAAACTATAAATATAAATACCTTCCAAACAGTTATAATAAGAAAAGTAGCAAGAAACATATCCAACATAGAAACATTAGGAAAAACATATATTTTATCAACTGCAACTACAAAATCACCCAACCAACCAAAAACCGACATCATCATATCATATACTTTTGTATTACCATTCATATTTTACACCACCTTATAAGAAGAATTTAACTACAATAGATATAGGGATTATGGTACTAACTGCATATATCATCGCAGGAAAAGGGGAAGGAAAAGCATTTATCACACTAGTGAAAATAGTAAAGAAACCTAAAGATTGCTCTACCAAACCTTTAGTAGAAGACCAAGCTTCAGATAAAGAAGGTAGGCCAGAATCACCTCCACCACCTATATTAATTAAAGGTTCATCATCATCATAAGTATTATAATAATTATTATCAGTCTCATAAGGATAACCAGTATCAGGGTTAACATCATCAGAATTAAAATCAAAATCATCATCAACAATTATAGAGCCAGATGTAATAGTATCATCATACATATTTTCATTAGTAAAAGCTTCATAATATACAGATATTTCATAATCTTCATTTAATACATAAGGAGAAATCTCATAACCAACATACTTTTCTATTGGATACATAAATTTAGCAGTACCATCTTGAACGGCAACAACAATTCTTTGACCGGATTCAATAGGAACGGTATGCTCCTTATCCAAAATTATCCTATCTACTACAAACCAATCTTGCTCAAAAGTATTAGCTTCTGGATTCCATTCCGTATTTTGCTCTTGTATTTGTGCGATAATTTCCCCAGTATAATTATCCATAAC
>CAYMUD010000239.1:0-2628 GCA_964393495.1 uncultured Clostridia bacterium
GCCCATGGCGGCACTCTATTTTTAGATGAGATAAATTCTATGCCTTTAGAGCTTCAAGCAAAACTTCTTAGAGTTTTACAGGACAAGAAAATTAGAAGGGTAGGAGGATCAAAAACTATCGATGTAGATGTAAGAATTATTGCAGCTTACAACTCTAAATTAAAGGATATATTAGAAAAAAAAGAACTGAGAAGAGATTTGTTTTACAGAATCAATGTAATATCTATGATAGTTCCAGACTTAAAAGATAGAAAAGATGATTTGCCTATATTACTAGACTACTTTATCGAAAAATACAACAAGAAAAATAATAAGTTTATAAAAGAAATATCACAGGTAGTTATGGAAATATTTATGAACTACCAATGGCCGGGGAATGTAAGAGAATTAGAGCATGTAATAGAAGGAATAAGTAGCATCTATGATATTGATATAATAAGAGAAGAACATTTACCTCAGAACTTTAATGAGAAAAGCTCTACTGGTAATTTTAACAATGGAAAAATAGAGCCTTTGAATAAAGCATTGGAAAGAAAAGAAAAAGAGTTGATTCTTACAGCATTAAATAAAACTGATGGAAATGTAAGCAAAGCAGCAGAACTACTTGAAATACCTAGACAAACCCTTCAATATAGAATTAAGAAAATGGATATATAGAAATTTCACAATAAAAAATAGTGTAGATTACCTACACTATTTTTAACTGTGACTTATTATTATGTTTTGTGAAACTCTCAAAGGTCTTGCTGTTTGGACAAACCCGTTGAGTGACCATGCAAATTGTGCATTTCACGTGCACAGACATATTATATATCTTTAATATAATAATATCAATACTGTAGATAAATAACATTTTTAAAACAGTTTTTAATGATTTTATTTAATAAAATATGCTATATCTTGGATTTTAATTTTAAAATCTTAAGTTGAAAAAGTTTTCCTACTTATATTATTTTTTTACAAAAATATTGTATAATAATATATATAGTAAAACTTAGATAAAACAGGAGGGAAAAATGCAATATAAATTGGATAAAAGTTTTATAACGAATACACTTGAAGACTTATTAAGAACCCCCAGCCCAAGTGGATACTGCCACAAAATAATGAAAAAAATAGAAAAATTGGTTGAAGAATTAGGATTTAAGATGGAATATACAAAAAAAGGTGCAGGATATATAAGGGTTGAAGGGGAAAATAAAAACTATACTGTAGGGATAGCAGCTCATATAGATACATTAGGTGGAATGGTGAGATCGATAAAATCTTCAGGAATGATAAGATTTACCTCAATAGGCGGGAATTTGCTTCCTAGCTTAGATGGAGAGTACTGCAACATACACACAAGAAAAGGTAAAGAATACACTGCTACAATTCTTTCTACCTCTCCGGCAGTTCATGTATATAAAGATGCTAAGGATAAAGAAAGAAATGAAGAAAATTTAGAGATTAGACTTGATGAAAATATTAAAAATAAAGAAGATGTAGAAAAATTGGGAATAAAAGCAGGAGATTTTATATCTATAGATCCTAAAACGACTCTTACTAAAAGCGGTTTCATTAAATCAAGACATATAGATGATAAAGGAGGAACTTCTTGTTTATTAAGTCTTCTTGAAATTTTAAATAAAAATAAAATAAAACCCAAAAATAATCTGATATTATTTATATCAACCTATGAAGAAGTAGGCCATGGTGCATCATATATCCCCGAAGAAATAGATGAACTTCTTGCAGTTGATATGGGATGTATTGGAGATGATCTTAGCTGTACAGAAAATGATGTTTCTATTTGCGTAAAAGACTCATCGGGACCTTACGATTTTGAAATGACAAACAAGTTGATAAAAATAGCAGAGGAAAAGAAACTGAATCATGCTGTTGATATATATCCTTACTATGGTTCAGATGCATCAGCAGCTTTGAGAGCTGGAAACAACATTAAATGTGCTCTTATAGGACCGGGTGTTCATGCATCTCACGGAATGGAAAGAACCCACTATGAAGGACTTGAAAACACTATAAAACTTCTTGCATCTTATGTTTTAGAATGAAACTTATGAAATATAATAAAGAGAGATGATTATATGAATAAACTAAGCGTTGGCCAAATGTCAAAACTAAATAATATTTCCAAACAAACCCTTAGGTACTACGATAAAATAGGATTGCTGTCACCTGATGAAGTTGACGATAATACCGGCTATAGATACTACAATATAAACCAAAGTGCTAAATTAGATCTAATAAATCATATGAAATATTTAGGTATGCCTCTAGAAAAGATTAGGACTCTTTTTGAAAAAAATGATATCAGTTTAGTAGAAAAAAATATAGATATGCAGCTGGAATGTATTTTTGAAGAAAAGAAAAAACTTGAAATGATGGAAAAAGCGGCTTTAAAATTTAAAGATAATTTAAAAGAATATAGAATGGAATCCAAGAAAAAAGGTGTTGAAATAAGAAGATTTAAAAGAAGAAAAATTTTTTGTTACGATGGTAAAAAAAATATTTATGAAAATGATATGGAAAGCTTTGAATACATTCTCAGGGAATTAAAGAAGCAGGTAATAGTTAAAAACCTGCCTATGGTTTACTTTTGTAATATAGGTTCTATTATTAGAAAAG
>CAYMUD010000240.1:0-2619 GCA_964393495.1 uncultured Clostridia bacterium
TTTGATTTTTCTATAAATGAATCTTCAATTATTTCGAGTATTTCAACTATATTTTCTTTTTCAACTTCCTTTTTAAAATCGGAATATTTTATATCTTTAAATTTAAGCTTATCTATTTCATCTATTAATTTTTCAGACATTTCAGGTAGCATCTGGCAACCATAATCCCAATAGACTTTATATCCATTATATTCCGGAGGATTATGACTAGCTGTAATTATAATACCAGCTGTAGCTTCTAGATATCTAACTGCGTATGAGAGCATAGGTGTTGGTCTTAATTCTTTAAATAAATATGCCTTAATATCATTTCCTGCTAAAACTTTGGAAGCAACTTCCGCAAAATATCTTGAGTTTTCTCTACAGTCATAACAAATAGCTACAGAAGGATATTTAATTTGTTTGCTTTTTATAAAATTTGCCAATCCTTGAGTTGCTTTTGCTATAGTATATTTATTGATTCTATTTGTTCCTACCCCCATTATTCCTCTCATTCCCCCAGTTCCAAATTCTAAATCAGAATAAAAGGATTCCTTAACTTCTTCATCTGTAAGTTTAAGAATTTCGCTTTTTGTTTCTTTATCAATATACTTATTTTTTAACCATTCCCTATATCTTTCTTTATATTCCAAAACACCCATCTCCTTTATTTAATAACATTCTTTAAATATTCTTTAAAATCATTTCCTAGATTTTTGTCATTTAGGGCGAATTCAACTGTAGCTTCTAAAAAACCTAATTTGTTTCCTACGTCATATCTTTTTCCTTCAAAGACATAAGCGTATACATCTTGGGTTTTAGATAAGTCTTTTAGTCCATCGGTAAGCTGTATTTCGTTTCCTGCTCCTGGTTTTGTGTTTTCTAAAATATGAAAAATATCAGGGCTAATTACATATCTACCTAATATTGCTATATTAGAGGGAGCTTCTTCTGTTGAAGGTTTCTCTACTAAATCCTCTACCTTGTAAAATCTCTCGGAAATATTTTGTCCCTTTAATATGCCGTATTTACTTACATCTTTTTTATGGACTTCTTGAACTCCTATTATCGTACTATTATGTTTTTCGTATTTATCAATCAGCTGTTTTATGCATGGTTTTTTTGATTTTACAATATCATCTCCCAACATAACTGCAAAGGGTTCATTTCCTATAAAAGCTTTAGCACAGTATATTGCATGTCCTAATCCTAAAGGTTCTTTTTGTCTAATAAAATGTATGTTTCCTAAATTGGAAATGTTTTCTACCTCTTTTAGTAATTTTAATTTTCTCTTTTCTTTTAATTTATCTTCTAGTTCGTAAGATTTATCAAAATGATCTTCAATTGATGTTTTATTTCTCCCTAAAATTATTAATATATCTTCAATACCTGCCGCTACAGCCTCTTCTACTATATACTGTATTGAGGGTTTATCAAATATGTTAATCATCTCTTTTGGTTGTGCCTTTGTGGCTGGCAAAAATCTGGTTCCTAATCCTGCAGCTGGTATTACTGCTTTTCTTACCTTCATATTACCTCCAAATGAAAATATTTAACGACTACCTATTCTCTATAACTTTTTTTGCTATCACTTGATAGTAATGAACTTTCATAAACATCAAGCATTTCTAGTGCTTTTCCTGTACCTTCTGCTACACAAGATATAGGCTCTTCTGCAATGTAAACAGGTACGCCAGTTCTTTTAGCAACTAACTTATCAAGACCTTTTAATAAACAACCTCCACCTGTCATTATTATTCCTTTTTCACTTATATCTGCGGATAGTTCTGGTGGCGTTTTTTCAAGTACTGCATGAACTGCATCAGCAACTGTTGTTACAGTTTCTTCCAATGCTTCCAGCATATCTGTAGATGAAATAGTTAAATTTTTAGGTAAGCCAGTAACTAAATTTCTACCTCTTACTTCTACAAAATTTTCTTCCTCTACAGGAAAAGCCGTTCCTATACTTATTTTTAAGTCTTCTGCACTTCTTAGACCTATCATTACATTGTATTTTTTTCTTATATATCTTACTATAGCTTCGTCAAACTTATCTCCTGCAATTTTAATAGATTTGCTAACTACTATTCCTCCTAAGGACAAAACTGCAACATCTGTAGTTCCTCCTCCCATATCTATAATCATACTGCCGGAAGGTTTAGATAACTCTACTCCAGCTCCTATTGCTGCTGCAACAGGTTCTTCTATTAAATATGTTTTTTTGGCTCCAGCTTGATTACAAGCATCTAATACTGCTCTTTTTTCTACTTCAGTTACTCCGCTAGGTACACATACAATTACCCTTGGTTTAAATATTGATTTACCAATAGTTTTTTTTATGAAATATTTTAACATTTTTTCTGTAATATCAAAATCTGAAATAACACCATCTTTAAGTGGCCTTATTGCTACAATATTGCCGGGAGTTCTTCCAAGCATTGATCTTGCTTCTTCTCCAACTGCCAATATTTTATCTGTATTTCTATCGATAGCTACTACAGATGGCTCCTGTAGCACGATTCCTTTTCCTTTAATGTAAACAAGTACAGTGGCTGTACCTAAGTCTATTCCCATATCTGATCTGATACCCATAATTTCCTCCAATTTGTATTATTGTCATAAGTTATTATACCTAATTTT
>CAYMUD010000241.1:0-2605 GCA_964393495.1 uncultured Clostridia bacterium
TTAAAGATGTAATAGCATTAGATCCTGGATTAAGGTATAATGCAGTAGATGAAGGCCAGGTAGATGTTATAGATGCTTTTAGTACTGATGGTAAAATAGTAGTTTATAATCTTAAGGTGTTGGAAGATGATAAACAGTTTTTCCCACCTTACTTTGCTGCACCAGTAGTATCGGAAAGCTTATACACTGAATATCCTGAAGTAGTAGAGGCTTTAAGTTTATTAGAAGGAGTAGCAACTGATGAAGAGATGCAGCAGCTAAACTATAAAGTAGGAGAAGAAGGAATGAACCCTGCAGATGTTGCTGAAGAATACTTAAGAGAAAAAGGCTTAATCGAATAGCAAACAACTTATACAGTGAGACATCCCAGTCTAATCTGGGGTGTTTTTTTATTTATTATAGTTTATATAATCTTTATAATTATTGTTTTTTTTGATACTATAAGATAAATAACAATAAATTTCCAATAAAGCTTTGGGAGGATTTATGTTTAATAAATATAAAAAATTAAATGAGATAGATAGTATAAAGTATGTAAAAGAAAAGATGGATTTATTTGGAGAAGATGAAAACCTGATTTCCCGGGAAATAGGTGATGGTAATATAAACTATGTATATAGAATCCTTAGTAAAGATAGAAGTTCTTCTATAGTAGTAAAACAAGCGGACAAGAAACTTAGAAGTAGTGGTAGAAACTTAGATAGGGATAGAATAAGGATAGAAGCAGAAGCCTTGATATTGGAAGGGGAATTAGCTCCAGGTATGGTTCCTAAGATATATCTTTACGACGAAATTATGAACTGCATAATAATGGAGGATCTTTCTGAATATCAAATAATGAGAGAAGCTTTATTGGATGGAAAAATATGCAAAAATTTTGCTGAAAAAATAAGTGATTTTTTGGTTAATACTATGATTCCTACAACAGACTTCGTAAAATCACCTATGGAAAAGAAGAAAATGGTTAAAAACTTTATTAATCCTGAATTATGCGATATAAGTGAAAGACTGGTATTTAAAGATCCATATACTGATATAGAAGAAAACACTTTCCAAGAAGATAATAAAGTTTTTGTTGAAAGTACTTTATATAAAGATGAAAAACTCCATACTGAAGTTTTAAAACTGAAGAATGAATTTATGACTAATGCCCAAGCCCTTATCCACGGTGATTTGCATACAGGGTCTATATTTGTAAAGGATGATGAAATAAAGATAATAGATTCCGAATTTGCATTTTATGGACCTATTGGCTATGATATTGGAAATGTAATAGCCAATTTAATTTTTGCTAAGATTAGAAATTTAATTTTAAATAGAACTCCCAATAATTTTGATATATGGATCACAAAAACTATAAAAAATACACTAGATTTATTTAAAAAAAAGTTTTACAAATATTTATTTAAAAACACAGAAGAAAATAGTATAAAAACCAAGGGATTTTACCAGTGGTATTTAAATGGAATTCTAGAATATACAGCAGGAGCTGCAGGGCTTGAGATAATAAGAAGAATAGTTGGAGAAGCAAAGGTTGCAGATATAGAAACTATAAAAAAATCAAAACTTAAATCTAAAGGTGAAAGGTTAGGAATAGCTGTAGCTAAGGATTTTATAATAAGGAGAAAAGAAATAAAACAAGGGAAGGATTATTTAGATATATTTGATGAAAAGTTGCAGGAGGAATTATATAATGAAAAGATCTGATAAAGATTTAGCTTTTATGCTTAGATATGAAAATGTAGCTTGGTATGAAAAAGGAAAGGTGCAAATACTAGATAGAAGAATATATCCAGAGGAAACTACTAAAGTATTGTGTAGTAATCACAAAGATGTGGTTCAAGCTATAAAGGACATGGTAACTCAAAGTGGTGGTCCTTTTTTAGCAGCAGGAATGGGTATGGCATTAGCTGCCTATGAAAGTCAAAATAAAAAAGAGAAAGACTTTTTAAAATATATGGAAGATGCAGCTTATAGTCTTTCTCACGCAAGACCCACAACTAATCAGAAAATGATAAATATAGTAGAGGAGTTATATAAAGTAGGAAAAAAAGCAGCAAAAGATGGAAAAAAACCTGATGAAGAAATATTTCGAAAAGTTATATCTAATACTAATAAAAAATACAATAGAATATCAAAAACAGCAGGATACTTGGTAGACACTTTTCCCCAAAAAGGCAGTGTAATGACCCAGTGTTTTGGAGAAACAGTAGTTGGATTTATGGTTAAAATAGCTGAAGATAGAGGAAAAGACATAAGTTATTTTTGTCCAGAGACCAGGCCTTACTTACAGGGGGCAAGACTTACTGCGAGTGTAATAAAGGATATGGGTGGAGATGTAAGGGTAATCACAGATAATATGCCTGGATATGTACTTAAAAAGAAGAAGATTGATGTATTTACTTCTGCGGCAGATATTATAACAATAGATGGTCATGTAATAAATAAAATCGGAACCTTTCAAATTGCTTTAGCTGCTAATTACTATAATATACCTTATTTAGTTACGGGTCAGCCAAACATTAAACATTTTAATGTAGATTCAGTAAGTATTGAAGAAAGAGATCCAGAATTTGTACTTCAGGCCATGGGTAGAAAAACTACT
>CAYMUD010000242.1:0-2604 GCA_964393495.1 uncultured Clostridia bacterium
AAGGATTTGTTGTATCCCCTAAGGGAATGCCTGCAAGTTCTTGCTAAAAGAGTTAATTAAAGGGAGAAAATTTATTCTCCCTTTTTTTATTTGAGTTTTTTTAGTGCATTTTCCATCTGATTCATACCTTTTTCTATGTTTTCCATAGAGTTTGAATATGCAATTCTTATGTTATTATTTATACCAAAAGCTTCTCCAGGAGCTACTGCTATCTTAGCTTCTTCTAAAAGATAGTTGGTCAAATCCATAGAGTTTTTTATTTTATAACTAGCGTAACTTTTACCGTAAAAGCTTTTTACATTAGGCATTACGTAAAATGCTCCTTTAGGTAAATTACAGGTCATTCCTTCTATAGAATTGATTCTATCTACTATATACTTTCTTCTCCTATCGAATTCTTTTACCATTACTTCTACAGACTTTTCTGTATTAGCTAAAGCTTCTAGTGATGCGTATTGAGCAGGTGCGTTTGGTCCGCTGGTCATATGTCCTTGCAAATCTGACATAGCCTTTACTAACTTCCTAGGTCCCGCTGCATATCCTATTCTCCATCCTGTCATTGCATAGCTTTTAGAAACTCCGTTTATAAGTATGGTCTTGTTTTTTATTTCTTCGGAAAAAGTTCCAATACTTATGTGTTTTTCTCCATCATAAATTAATTTTTCATATATTTCATCCGCTAATATATAAATATCATTATCTACACATATTTTTCCTATTTCTCTGAGTTGTTTTTCAGTATATATTGATCCTGTTGGGTTATTTGGAGAGTTTAACATAATACATTTTGTCTTTTCATTTATATTTTGTTTAATTTTTTCAATATCTAACTTAAAATTATCCTTCTCTTCTAATTGAACAAGTACAGGTTTAGCACCGGTTAACTTTACCATTTCTATGTAGCTAACCCAGTAAGGTGAGGGTATTACTACTTCATCTCCCTTTTCACAAAGAGTAAGAAGAGCATTCATAATAGATTGCTTTGCACCATTTGACACTATGATATCATTGTAGCTGTATTTAAGTTTGTTTTCCTTATATAGCTTCTTGGCTATTTCTTCTCTTAACTCTATAGTTCCTGCTGCAGGAGTATATCTAGTATGACCTATATCCAATCCTTCTTTTGCCCTTTCCCTTATATTTTCGGGTGTATCAAAATCTGGTTCTCCTATGTTAAAAGCTATAATTTCTATTCCTTTTTTCTTAAGTTCAGCAATTTTCGAAGTAATTTCAATAGTTGCCGAAGGTGTCATATTATTTATTCTACTAGTAAACATTTTAACCCCCTAAATTACATAATTATATTATATAAAAATCCAAATATTCCTCTTATTACAGGTAGTATAAATCTACCTAAAAATCCAGTAAATAAAAGTAATATCAAAGCTACTCTTATATATTGAGCATATTCGTGGTAAAATTTAACCGCTTTAAATCCTACTATATCCTGAACTACGTGGTGTCCATCTAAAGGTGGTATAGGTATTAAATTAAATACCATCAATCCTATATTAATATAAGCTGCGAAATACAGCATATTGAATAAAATTTCTCCTGAATATCCTAAACCATTTAGAAACCCAGTCTGAATAGTAATTTTCATTATAAATATAAATATAATGGAAGTAATAAGGTTCATACCTACTCCTGCTAAAGATACTATTATATCATCTCTTCTGGGATTACTAAAGTTTCTAGGATTTACCGGTACTGGTTTAGCCCATCCAAATCTGAAAATCAAAAGACATAAAAATCCAATTGGGTCTAAGTGTTTAATTGGATTTAATGTTAACCTTCCCTGAGCTTGAGCTGTATTATCGCCCATTTTATATGCCGCTAATGCATGCCCGTACTCGTGAATTGATATTGCAATTAAAATTCCCGGTAAAGTCAGCATCATTGATACAATTCTGTCTAATATGCTTCCCATTTTAAGTCCTCCTGTTTCTGTAATTTTATTTATCTTATAATATTAACATTAATTAATCCTTAAATTTACATTTATATATACTATATACACCTTCAGAAAAAAATTCAATACCTGAATACTTGTCCTTTTAAAGTAAATAGTATAAACTAAAAATTAATAAACAACAAGGAGGATACTATGTATACAGTTGGAATTATAACCGCTAGCGATAAAGGCTCTCAAGGGAAAAGAGAAGATATAAGTGGTCAAACTATAAAAAAATTGATAGAAAAAGATAATTTTAAGGTTAAAGAATATACTATCGTTCCAGATGAAAAAGAAGAAATAAAGAATGCTATCATTGATATGGTAGATAATAAATCCATAGACTTAGTTTTAACAACAGGAGGAACGGGATTTTCAAAAAGAGATGTAACACCTGAGGCTACTAAAGAAGTTATAGATAAAGAAACTCCTGGAATCTCCGAAGGTATAAGAAATTTCAGCTTTAAAATAACTCCAAAAGCTATGCTTTCTAGAGCTGCTTCAGGCATAAGAAAAAACTCTCTAATTATAAATATGCCTGGTAGTCCTAAAGCTGTAAGAGAATCATTAGAATATCTTTTAAAAGCTTTACCTCATGGCATGGATATATTAAAGGGCAACGACTCTGAATGTGCTGAGGATTAAACTAT
>CAYMUD010000243.1:0-2598 GCA_964393495.1 uncultured Clostridia bacterium
TTAATAAATCTTCTATTATAAGACTTTGTTAATTCATCTGTAATTAGTTGCATATTCTTTTCTTTTAAGACTTGTTTAATTTCATAATAGTCTTTTCCCTGGAGTTCATCTAGTATTCCTTTATCAGTTATTTCATTTATAAGTTCAAGGATATATTCTTGGTTATCTACCTTTACAAGTAAAGAAGTAATAATAAAAACTTCCTCTCCATTATATTCAGTTTTCATATAGACTTTATTATCATTCATTACCCGTGCTGAGATACAATTATCGCAAGGTTTATTATCTCCCCAAAAATCATAACAAAAATTCATGGATTCTAAACCTTTGATTTTTTTATCATAGCCCTTGATAAATTTTGTATCTAAAACTTTTTTAGTAAATGGTTCAACTATTCTAATAATATCATAAAGATTTTCTATGATATTATTCTTTTCTAAAAATAATTCAACTTTATTCATCTTTGTTATTTTGTATATTAAACTCCAAATATACTTTCCTTTCTATTGATTTATTAAATGATAAAAATACCGTATGTTATTAAATAGTAATTTTTATTTTTGTATGTTAATATTTTATAGTAATCTTATAATAATTACAAAAGAATAAATATCAATATATCTTTCATATCAGTTAGTGTATTGTAATACAAACTATTTTTTGATATAATCATAATTAATACAACTCCGACCTTCGTCACCTAAGGATTCTATGGGGCGCAGGCGATGGGTTTGTTTGGAAACGAACAAGCCTCCCGAATGGAAAGGAGATACTTTATCTATTCTGGGAGGGATAGATTTTTTTATGTTAAAAGTTAGGAGATAATTATGTTCACTAGAAAGCAAATACTATTATCAACTATCCTCTTTATTATGTTTTTATTTCAGGGATGCAGCTCAGAGGACTTATCGGAAGTAGGGCCTGCAAGTATAATAAGTAGCCATGAAAACATACATATAATGGATTCAAAAGATGAAGAGCTAAGGCTTTCTAAGATAATAGACATATCTTCCCGAAAGATTATTATGACATATAATGGAGGATACTATCCCTTAGACATAGATGGTAAATTAGAAGTAGGAAAAGAAGGGATAAATTTTAAAAACCTAGATGGTAAGATAATATATGAAAATGTAGTGGGAATAATTGAAAATCCTCCCCAAATATCTATAATGGATGTTTATTATAAGTCGAAAGAGTTTTTAGATGAAGATGAAAAGGTTATGCTAATTTTTATAGATGGTTTTGGATGGCATCAATATGAATATTTGAAAGATAATAATAGTGATTTATATATTATGAAACTAAAGGGCTTCGAAAAGGCGTTGAGTGTATTTAAGCCTGTAACTAATAGTGGATATGCGGCTATGATAACAGGAGAACCTCCATATATAAATGGAATATTAAATAGAGACTACAGAGAGGTAAAGGTAGATACTATATTTAGTTTTGTAAAAAGTGTAGATAAAGAAGCTGTGCTTATAGAAGGAAACTCGAATATTATTACTACAGGAATTGATCCCATTTTAAACTTAGATTTGAACGGAAATGGATATAACGATGATGAGGTACACCAATCAGCATTAAATAATATAGATAATAAAGATTATATTTTCATACATTTTCATGGGTTTGATGATTCAGGACATAGTTATGGGCCCTACGGGGATAAAACTGTGGACAAGTTTATAGAAATAGATAAATATGTTGAAGAGCTAGTTAGCAAATGGCAGGGAAAGGTTATAATAACAGCAGATCATGGAATGCACAAGACCGAAGATGGCGGAAGTCATGGAGAATTTAGATACGAGGACATGATTGTGCCCTTTGGAATATTTGAAGGAGGTAAGAAATAATGAAGGTTTTTTCTGTTTATGGTTATAGTAAATCCGGAAAAACAACAATAGTTGAAAGTTTGGTAAGAGAATTAAAAAAGAAAAATTTTGATATAGGAACTATAAAAGAGATTCACTATGAAGAATTCAAAATGGATGCGAAAGGAACAAACACCGACAGACATAGAAAACAAGGTGCAGAACCGGTAACGGCTAGAGGTAACAAAGAGACTGATATTATGTATGGTAAAAAATTGACTCTTCCTGAGATATTGAGACACTATAATCAGGACTATGTTATTTGTGAGGGTTTGACGGACTATAACTTACCTAGAATTATAGTAGGAAAATCTATTGAAGAGTTAGAAGAAAGATGGGAAAGTGGAATCTTTGCTGTATCTGGAAAAGTTGCTGAAATCTTAGGTGACGAATATAAAGGTGTGCCTGTTATAAATATATTGGAAGAGCCAGAAAAAATGGCTAATTTAGTTATAAAAAAAGTATTTGAAATTCTTCCAGATGTAGACAAAAATTGCTGTAATGCTTGTGGATACGGATGTAGAGGATTGACAGATAAGATAATTAAAGGTGAAGCAAAAAGAGAAGATTGTATTCAAAAAACAAGCTCAGTTAAACTATTCATAGATGGTAAAGAAATTGGAATGGTGCCTTTTGTAGAAGAAATAATTAGAAATGTAACGAGAGGGGCTGTTTCCGGATTAAAAGGATACAAAAAAAATAGTGAAATTGTTGTTAAGCTAGA
>CAYMUD010000244.1:0-2576 GCA_964393495.1 uncultured Clostridia bacterium
TTTCGTTGTTATTATACTCTGAAGTCAGAATATATTTAAACAGCTACCCTTATTCTTTTCTAACTATCCTATCAGAATCTTTTATTTAAAAAACAATTTTGGCTGTTCTATAAAATCAGAACTCTACCCTTTTTTGATTCTTCATCTAAAATAACTAGTATAAAGAAAAGAAATATCTGTTATTGTATTAATATTATACCCAGAAGTTAAATTTATATACAAAATAAAACAAAAAAACTTTAATGATATTTAAAATTATATATGATATAATATTCAGTATACAAAGTGCTTTATAAATAAATTAATAAAAAAATAAAAATATAAAACTATACAAAGCAATAATTCAAATAAAGAGAAGGATTGTATGAAAAAAACAAAAATTAGAGCTTACGGTAAAATCAATTTATATTTTGAACTAGTAAATAAAAGAAAAGATGGTTTCCACAATATCAAATCTATCATACAAAATATTGATTTGTATGATGAAATTATACTAGAAGAAACAAAAAAAGGTATTAATATAGAATCAAACTTGCAAGATATACCTAGGGATGAAAAGAATACAGTGTATAAAGCTGTAGAAATTATTAAAGATAAATATAAAGTTGAAAAAGGATTGGATATTTTCCTAAGAAAAAAAATTCCACACCAGGCAGGATTAGGTGGTGGAAGTAGTGATGCTGCTGCTGTTATAGAAGCCTTAAACAAAATCTGGAACCTTAATATGGGAAAAGATGAAAAACACCTAATAGCATCCCAAATCGGCACAGATGTACATTTTTTTTTAGAAGGAGGAAGCTCTTACATAAAGGGAAAGGGAGATATTACTAAAAAAATAAAAGATTTTAATTGGAATTATATTATATTAATAAAGCCTGAAATAAATATTTCAACTCCTTATATATATTCTAAAGTTAAAATAAAAGACCTAAGCAAAGATGATGGAGATAAAATATTAGATATATATAGAGAAAAATCTAAAACTGAATTAATATCTTATTTAAAAAATGATTTAGAAAATATAGTTTTCAGAGAATTTAAAGAAATAAAAAATATAAAAAAAACTATGATGGAAAACAAAGCATTAATTGCTTTAATGTCCGGAAGCGGGTCTAGTGTATTTGGATTTTTTGATAATAAAAAAGATATGGATGCTTGCAAAAAAATAATGAAAAATAATTATAAATATGTAATTACAACTAAAACCATTGAGAAAGGATATGATTATGAAAGACAAACTAAATAATATAAATTTAGATGAATATAAACCTTTAAGGGATATTGTTTTTGAAACTTTAAAGGAAGCAATATTAACAGGAAAATTTGAACCAAAAGAAAGATTAATGGAAATAAAACTAGCGGATCAACTAGGAGTAAGTAGGACTCCTGTAAGAGAAGCTATAAGAAAACTAGAGCTTGAAGGTTTGGTAGTTATGGAAGCAAGAAAAGGAGCCTACGTATCGGACATATCTTTTAAAGATATAATTGATACATTGGAAGTTAGAGAAGCACTAGAGACTTTCGCTGTCAAATTAGCAGTTGAAAAAAACAAAGTGGAAGATATTTCAGAAATAGAAAAGTTAAATCTAAGTTTTCAAAATGCTTATAAAAATAAAGATGTTAAAAAAATGGTCGAGTGCGATACAGAGATACACAAAGCTATAATTAACTTGTCTGAAAATAGGAAGTTGATATCATTTATGGAAGAATTAAATGAAATAATGCAGAGATTTAGACTTATATTCTTTAATGAGACATATAACCCAGAAAGAATAGACCAAGAACACCAGGATGTTATTAAAGCAATTAAGAATAAAGATATGGAAAAAGCACAAGATGCAATGAGAAACCACCTTCGCACCTTAAAAGAAGATATTAAAAAAGTATACTATAAAAAGTAGGGGTGTGTATGATAAAATTAATAGCAAGCGACCTTGATGATACTTTACTAAATAGTAATTTCCAAATAAGTAAAAAGGATAAAAACACTATTAAAAAATTAAAGGAAAAAGGTATTTACTTCACAATAGCAACAGGGCGAGTGACTAAATCTGTAGAAAAGTTTGCAAAAGAACTAGACGTTGAAATACCATATATAGCTTTTAATGGAGCTAAAATAGTAGATCCTAAAACTCATAATGTGATTTTTAGCAGGGAAATAGAAAAATCTAGAATTGCTAAAATAATAGAATATTCGGAAAGAAAAGGGATTCACTGTAATATTTATACTGATGAAAAAGTGTTAGTGAAAGAGGAAACTCATTGGTCTGAATTTTATAAGACATTTGCTCAAGAATTCCCAATAGAAGCAGTAGGATCATTGCAGGATTATACTTTTGATTCAACTCCAAAGGTGATAATGATAGGAGAACAAGAGAGATTGAAGGAAGCATATGATGATATAATTAAATTTCCACATAATGATATTAACATATTTTTTTCTAAAGCAAATTTTTTAGAATTTACAGATATAAAAGCTACAAAAGGTGATGCACTAAAATATATTGCAGAGAAGCTTAACATAAAAAGAGAAGAAACAGCTGCTATAGGTGATAGTTTTAACGACCAGTCTATGA
>CAYMUD010000245.1:0-2568 GCA_964393495.1 uncultured Clostridia bacterium
TCAAGCCATTACCAATCTTATTCAATAATAGAAATAAAAAAACAAAAAACAAGAAAAATGCTAAAGGAAATTTCTGGAGGACAAAAGTGGGTAGTGGAAGCTCCATTAGTACTTCTCTACTGTGTTGATTTACATAGAGCTGAAAAATATTTTGAAGAAGTTGACTCAGATGCTTTAAGCAACCTAGAGTATTACACAGTAGCAGTCACAGATGCAGCTCTAGCGGCTCAAAAAGCTCTTATAACAGCACAGCTGTTAGATTTGGGAGGAGTATTTGTTGGAGGTATTAGAAACGACGTTGATAGAATATGTCAGGATTTAAAGCTTCCAGATAAAGTAGCACCACTTTTTCTTCTTTGCTTAGGATATCCAGATCAAGAAGTTCAAATAAAACCTAGATTACCAAAAGAAGAAATACTAAAACAGGATTACTACGAAGATGATAATCAAGATGAAATAGTAGAAAAATATAATAAAGAAGTAAAAAACTATTATATGGAGAGAACAGAAGGAAAAATAAATGAAACCTGGACTCAAAGATGTGGTAAAGCACAATCAGCAAAAAAAAGATATAATGTAGGAGAATGTTTTAGAAGAAAAGGACTCGCAAAGAAATAATTAGAAAAAATATATTTAAGGAGATGTATAATATGAAAAAAGAAAGATTTGCATCAAGAATGAAAAGAATGGAATCAAATGAAATGGCGGAGATACTTCAGTTAGCAGCAATACCTGGACTTATATCCTTTGCTGGAGGATTACCTGCACCGGAGTCATTTCCGGTAGAAAGGATGAAAGCCTCAGCAATAGATGTAATGGATACATTAGGGAGGAAAGCACTTCAATACAACAACTCCTCTGGATATAGACCCTTAAGGGAATGGATTGCTGATAGAATGAGTAAAGTAGGAACAAAAGTAGAAGGCAAAGATATCCTTATTACCAGCGGTTCCCAGCAGGGCATAGATCTTACAGGAAGAGTATTCTTAGAAAAAGGCGACCTAGTATTCTGTGAAAGCCCATCTTATCTGGGAGCTATAAATGCACTAAGTGCCTACGAATGCGACTTTGTAGAAGTACCTACGGATAATGAAGGCATGGTAATGGATAAATTAGAAAAATTAATAGATGAAAATGAAAATGGTAAATTTATTTACGTAATTCCTGATTTTCAAAATCCCACAGGAAAAACCTGGACAAAAGAAAGAAGAGAAAAACTACTTCAAATAGCAAAAGATAAAGATTTAATAGTTGTAGAAGATAACCCGTACGGAGAGCTTAGATACGAAGGAAAAAACGTTCAAAGCATTAAATCAATGGATACAGAGGATAGAGTAATTTACCTAGGTACCTTTTCAAAGATTTTATCTCCAGGAATACGTATAGGTTGGGTATGTGCAGGTGAAGAAATAATGGACAAATATCTTAGAGTAAAACAGAGAACAGATGTCCACACAAATTCTGTTACTCAAATGGAGTTAGTAAGCTTTTTAAACAATAATTCTATAGAGAATCATATACAAGAATTGATAAAACTTTACGGAAATAGAAGAGATGTAATGGTAGAATCTGTAAAAAAATATTTTCCAAAAGAAGTAAAAATGACCCATCCTGAAGGTGGATTGTTCTTGTGGTTGGAATTACCGGAAGGAATTAATACAAAAGAAATGCTCAAAAAATCTGTAGATAAAAACGTGGGATATGTACCTGGTGGAGCCTTTTATCCCAACAATAGACAGGAAAATACCATTAGACTAAACTTTTCAAATATGAAAGAAGAAGATATAAAAAAAGGAATTGAAATACTTGGAGAAGTAATAAAAGAAGAACTATGAAAAAAAATATATTTATAGTAATATTCACATTAATCTTTATAGGAATACTTTATTATGTTGATGCAGCTTTAAAAGTAAACTATTTAAATAAAGTTCTTATAAAACTTGGATTGATAATTATTTCATTTGTCTTAGGCAAAAAAATAGACTTAGACTACAGTTTTTTAAAACCTAAAAAAATTACAGCCTATAAAAAAGGTTTGATTGTATCCTTGATTGCCTTTTTTGGAATAATTATTGGTTTTTTAATAATTAGAAACTTTCTTGATTACCAAGTAATGATAGATGAATTTAAAAACAAATATGAATTAAGAGGGATAAAATTTTTCATAGCATCAATCTATTTAGTGGTGGTTAATGCATTTTTAGAAGAGTACTTTTTTAGAGGATATATATTTTTCAATTTGACCAACAAATATTTTGCCTATATATTTTCTTCTCTGGCTTTTTCAGTTTACCATTTATCAAACTTTAAAAACTGGTTTACCAATGATGCACTAATCATAGTACCAGTAGTAGGTCTATTTTTAAGCGGGGTAATATTCAACTACTTAGACAGTAAATCCAAGGATATATACAATTCATACATACCACACTTTTTTGCAGATTTGGCCATCGTAATAATTGGATATTTTATAATATATTGAGGAAATTTAAAAATTAATAAATCAAAAACAATTGAGCAATAAAAATCGGAGCCGTGGCTTCGATTTTTTTTACATTCTTGAAAATT
>CAYMUD010000246.1:0-2539 GCA_964393495.1 uncultured Clostridia bacterium
CATTATTATTTGATGGTATAATGAAAATCAAATATTAATTGACAAAAGGAGATATTAATACATGGAGCTTAAATTTCTACTAAAAAGAAAGGCACTATTAAAAAAGCATGAAGATATTTTAAGTTATCCTCTAACTTTAGGTATTGCTTCTATGGGTTTTGGCAAAACCGTAGCTGCAAGATATTTTCTTGAGAGTAAAGAAGTAAATCATATATGGATATCAATTGAAAGTAAAGAGTCCAGCAAAGAATACATTTGGGATATGATTACCAAGCAGATTTCTGGACCAGCTCCTGAATTAGGAAAACAACTAAGAACACTAGGTTTTCCTCAAAGTGTAGGTGTCAGAGACAAGATAATAGATATAATTGAAAATTCTGCATATTTAAAGAAGATGGTAGTAGTATTTGATGATTATCATAATTTAGATTCTCCAGAAGTAGACAATCTAATCGAAAGATTAGTAAGGAGAAATATTAAAGGATTGAATTTACTTATACTTACAAGAACTATTCCCGATTTCAATATTCAAGAGTTGGAACTGAAAGCTTACTGCTGCAGGATCAGTAGTTTAGATTATGAACTTACAATAGATGAAATAAAAGAGTATTTTTCCAAAAATAACATCGAATTGAATAATAGAGAAATAGATAAGATTTACAAAATTTCTGAAGGGTGGATAACCGCTGTATATCTATTGTTTGAAAATTATAAAAAAACTCAATTAATAGAATTTAAACAAGATATTGAGAAATTAATCGAAAAAACTGTAATGCAAAGATATGAAAGCGTAGAAGTAGAGATTCTTAGAATTTTAAGTATAGTAGATAAATTTACTGCAAAACAGGCTAAGTATATTTTAAAAAATGATAAAATTGATGATTTACTGTATGACCTAAGCGTAGAAAATGCATTTATTAGATACGATGGTCAAGAAAAAACCTTTAGATTTCATAATATTTTCAGAAACTATATAAAGAAATATACAAAGTTAAAGTCTAAGGATGACCACGACAAATATATAAAAAGAATAGGAAAATGGTATGTTAATAATGATGATGTAATAACCGGAATAAACTATTTCCTAAAAATTAACGAATATGATTTAGTCTTAAAAGAATTTGAAAAGAAAAGAATTAATATTATATTTGATAATAATAAAAAATTTGTAATTAGTACCTTTAATATAATACCTGAAAAATACAAATATAATAATCCTAAAGCCTATCTAGCCTATATAGGATTTTATACAACCAATATAGACTCCACTGAAGGATTAAAATTATTAGATAGATTTGAAAAGGATTTTAAAATAGATGAAGCATTTGACAATAAAGATAGAAAACAAATAAAGGGAGAAATTGAACTAATAAAGGCTTATGCAGAATTTAATAATCCTTGGAAAATGAGAAAAAGACTAAAAAGAGCTAATGAGCTTTTCGATGAAGGATCTATTATAGCTGATGATAAAAAAATCATTACCTTTGGATCTCCTCATGGTCTTTATTTGTACTATTGTGAAAAGGGTAATCTAAAGTCAATTATGGAATGTGCTGTAGAAATGTTTGACTATTATACAGACCTTGCTTCAGGATGCGGTAAAGGCTTTGATGATTTGATAAAAGCCGAATACTATTTGGAAATTGGGAATTTAGATGAAGCATCTATACTTTCTTATAAGGCACTTTTTAAGGCTGAAAATTTAAATCAAGAAGAAGTTGTAATTTCAGCAAAATTTAACCTAGCAAGAACAAAAATTCTCCAAGGGAAATTTAAAGATGCATTAAATATATTAGAAGAGCTTAAAAAAGAGTCGAAGAACTGTAGTGCCGCTATTTTACTTAGCACATATGATTTAGTGGTATCTTATATAAATAGTTTATTGAAAAGATACCATGAATTTCCCGACTGGATAAAAGATGGGGAAATGGATATTAGTCAAATACTTTATCAAGGTATGGGATATAATTATATTGTATATGGTAAATACCTATTAAATAAAAAAGAATATATAAGACTGGATGTCCTTTGCGATGAATTAGATGAAATATTTAAAGCATCAGGAAATATTATAGGTAAAATCCATACTAATATTTTTAGAGGAATTTCGTGTATGAATCTTTATAACTCTCAGAAAGCAGCTAAATATTTGACTGAAGCTTTATTATTAGGAGAATCCGACGGAATAACTACTATATTCGTAGAGTACGGCGAGAGTATAATTGATATTATGAAAATAATGTCGGAGAAGTATGAAAATAAAGAATATATTAAAGAGATAATAGGTGGAATAGAAGACTATATAGAAAATCTTAATAAGTATATAAATATAAAAAATGACCTAGAAAAAATAACTGATAGAGAAAAACAAGTTCTGGAACTTATAGTAAAAGGCTATACAAACAAAGAAATAGCAGAAGAATTATATATAGCAGAAGTAACCGTAAGGAAAAATATAACATCAATATATAAAAAACTTAAAGTAAAGGGAAGAGCATCAGCCGTAAGGAAATCAATGGAGCTGGGACTCTAACACGAG
>CAYMUD010000247.1:0-2536 GCA_964393495.1 uncultured Clostridia bacterium
ATCAAGTAGTAGAACTTGCTGATAAAGTTGTTGATGCTGTTAAATCAGGAGCTATCAAGCAATTCTTTGTAATGGCTGGTTGCGACGGTAGAATGAAGTCTAGAGAATACTATACTGAATTTGCTGAAGCACTACCAGAAGATACTGTTATATTAACTGCTGGATGTGCAAAATACAGATATAATAAACTTAATTTAGGTGACATAGGTGGAATACCTAGAGTATTAGATGCAGGTCAGTGTAACGACTCATATTCTTTAGCAGTAATAGCTCTTAAACTTAAAGAGATTTTCGAATTAAATGATATAAATGACCTTCCAATATCTTATAATATTGCATGGTACGAACAAAAAGCTGTTATAGTATTGTTAGCTTTACTATCCCTAGGAGTTAAAGATATCCACTTAGGACCAACTCTTCCAGCCTTCTTATCTGATAATGTTGCTAATGTATTAGTTGATAAATTTGGTATAGCTGGAATTGGAACAGTAGAAGACGATTTAAAATTGTTCTTAGGATAATAATTAAATTAATACCCTAATTTAACATGAATAACAAAACCGCACTTTTTAAAAAGTGCGGTTTTTAATATTGTAATATGTTTTATATCAATTCTGCTCTTTTAATTATTTTATCAAGTTCATTTTTTTCTTTATCTTTTAATGGTAGTAATGGTTTTCTGGTAAAACCACCTTGGTAGCTAAGTTTATCACAAACATATTTAAGTCCAGCTATTCCGTAACCTCCAGTTACTGCAGCATTTACGGGATACATACGCTTATACAAGTCTAAAGATTTTTCCTTACTACCTTCATCATAGAGCTTTTGCACTTCAATACACTCATCAGGACAGCAGTTTGCGAGAGCCATTACTGATGCCTTTATTCCTACAGCCAGTGCCGGATACCATGCTGCTGCCGTTCCTACAATTAAATTAAATTCTTTATCTAGCCCGGCATTCATGAACTGTATTAACTGCTTAACATCTCCTGAACTGTCTTTCATACCTATAATATTTTTATGCTTGCTCAATTCACTTACAACCTTTGGTGATATGTTTATCTGAGTAAATTTAGTTACATTATATATTAATATAGGAATTTCTGTATTATCAGCTACTTCTTTAAAATAAGCTAGTTGTGCTTCATCTCCCATTTTCCCACCGTAGTAATTAGGTGTTAAAAGCAGGGCACAGTCTGCTCCTAGTTTGGCAGCTTTATTAGTTAATTCTATAGTCATTTCTGTGGATTCTAATCCAGTTCCTACCATAACTATTTTGTCATCATCCGTATTTTCAACTGTTAATTTTATTAATTCAAGTTTTTCCTCTTCTCTTAAATATGAAGTTTCTCCGTTAGATCCTAATACTAAAACTCCAGCTAGTTCTTTTTCGTTCCATTTGATTATATTATTTGAATACTTTTTGTAATCAACTTCACCATTTTCTTTAAATGGTGTTATTACAGGAGGTATTACCCCTTTTATCTTAAAATACGACATATTATTTTACCCTCTCTAATGTTCTTTCTATAGCTGCTAAAGTAGAAGCTATTATGTGCTTATCTATATTACCCATGTGTCCTAATCTAAATAACTTTCCAGCATATTCTCCTAATCCACCTGCTACAACCACACCTTCTTCAGATAATACTTTTCTAAATTCTCCATCATCGATGCCTTCAGGATATAAAACATTAGATAGTGTCACTGCTCTACATTCTTCTTTAGCTAAAATATCAAAGCCCATATCTAATAATCTTTGCTGTACATATTTAGCATCTTCTATATGTCTTTCATATCTTTTTTCTATTCCTTCTTCTTTAATCAATCTTAAGGATTCTTTTAAAGCCCATATAAGATTAATTGGAGGTGTTCCAAAATATTTTGATGGATCATTCATAATAGGTATCCATTTATGAAAATCAACATAATATTCTCTAATTACACCTAATTCTTCTCTTCTTTTTAGAGCTTTTTCTCCTGCAAATAGTATTGCCAAACCCGGAGCAACTCCAAATGCTTTTTGACTTCCTGTGAACAATATGTCTATATTATAATCATCAACATATTCTTCTTGCCCAGCTGTTGCACAAACTCCATCTACTATGTAAATAGTATCTTCAAAGTTTTTAAGAACTTCACCTATTTCTTTAACTGGCGCAACTGTTCCTGTTGAAGTATCTACGTGAGTTACAGTTATTGCCTTATAATCTTTTTCTTTAAGTTTTTCTTCTATTTCTTTCGGTGTTACTGTATCTCCCCACTCAGCAGATAATACATCTATATTTAATCCCTTTCTTTCACAAATTTCTATATACCTATCACCAAAGTATCCATTGGAAACTATAAGTACATTGTCTCCTTCTTTAGTAACGTTTGAAATTGCCATTTCCATCGCCATAGTTCCAGTGCCTGCAACTACAAAGGCTTCACCTTTCACTTTAAACATATCTTTTAAATCCATAATTAAATCCTTATAATCTTTCATAAATTCTGGATCTTTAAAAGATGTTGTTTCTCTACCCATTTGATCTTG
>CAYMUD010000248.1:0-2533 GCA_964393495.1 uncultured Clostridia bacterium
TGTAAGAAAATAGGCCATACTGAAATCATCAGTTACCTGGCCTGCTTTTCTTCCTTTTGCGAAAACATCATCTGGTGGTGATAAGAATTCTTTTACATATCCCTTATATTTTTTTATTATCTGTTCTCTAGTTCTCATTTCTGTTACAGCTCCCATGGCATCACCAGCACAAGCTGCAATAAGAGAACATAATATTTTATCTTTCATCTAATCATCCTTTTGTTTTTCGATTGTTCTTTCTTTTTTCTTCATGCTTCTATAACTAAAAGCTGAAAGTCCTACTATAACTGTAATATAAGGCAACATCTGTATTAATTCATAAGGTATATCTATACCAGTTTGGAAAACATTAGCCATAGCATCTGCCGTACCAAATAGTAAAGCAACAAGCATTCCACCTATCGGTGTACTTCTACCCATAGCATTTGCTGCCAAACCTATAAATCCTCTTCCAGCTGTCATATTTGTTGTAAAGTATGATAAGTATCCCATTGATAAAAATGCCCCTCCAAATCCTGACAATACACCGCTTAAACCTAAAGCTATATACTGAATTTTATGGACATTAATACCTACCGACTCAGCTGCATCAGGATTTTCTCCAACTGCTCTTATTTTTAATCCCAATGGAGTTTTATACATAAACATGTGCATTAAGAATACACTTATAAAAACAAAATATGTTAAAACATTATGCCCTGATAATACTCTCCCTAAAAAAGGAATGTTTTCAATTATTGGTATATTAACATTGGGAAGTACTATACTGTCAATTGAAGATGAAACTCCTCTATCTCCTGATACCAAGAATAACATAAATATAGTCCCACCAGCAGCCATAAGATTAATAGCTATACCAGCTAATATATCATCTGTTTTAAAGTTTAACACCAAGAATCCTAAAAATAGGCCAACTAAGCCTCCAAAGATTATTGCTGCTAATAATCCCATCCAAGAACTGCTGAACATAGCGCTAAAGATTACTCCTATCAGTGCCGCTAACAGCATTATACCTTCTAAAGCAATATTGAATATGCCAGATTTAGAAGATACAGCCCCGGCTAAAGTTGCAAAAAGAATTGGGGTGGTAACTCTTAAAATTACCCTTAAAAAATCTGCTGAAAATAATATCTCAAATACCGTCATCCTATTCAACTCCTTCCGTATCTATTGTAGATTTAGCTTCTTTAGCTACCATTCTGTGTTTGTATTTAGCTAAAAATTGCTTAGCTACTATTAATATTATTATAGTTCCCTGTGTAATAGATACAATTTCAGGAGTTACATCTGTAGACCTTGACATTATATCTGCACCTATTCTTATGTAAGCTAAGAAAAATGCGGATATTGGTACATACAATGGATTATTTTTAGCTAAAGTTGCAACTATGATTGCATCCCAACCGTAACCTAATAATGTAGTCCAGGTAAATCTTCTATATAATCCCAGAAGTTGTATTCCACCGCCCATTCCAGCTATGAAACCACCAATAATCTGAGATATTAATATTACCTTTATAATATTTATTCCAGAGAATCTAGCAAAGTCTTCATTTTGTCCAGAAACTCTAATCATATATCCCATCTTTGATTTATACAAAAATATATAAGCTCCTGCAGTAAATAAAAGCGCTATTACTAAGCCTATATGTATGTTAGTACCAGAAATAATACTTGATAGTTTAGCACTTGCAGGTAGTGGGTATGAAGCCACAGCTCCTGCACCCGGATCTCTTAAATAGTAGTTCAATACATAGTTTGCAAAAAACAATGCTATATAGTTAAGCATAAGAGATGAAACTATCTCATTAGCCGAAGTTTTTATCTTTAATATAGCTGGTATAAAGGTGAATAAGGCTCCTACTACCCCTGCTAAAAGTATGGCTGCATATGGATGTATAAATCCCGGCATAGGTAGGTTTAAAGCAACTAAAGCTGCTATTACTCCTCCAATGTGAAAAGCTCCTTCTGAAGCAAGGTTAATCTGCATAGCAGAAAACATTATACTTACACCCAAGCCTGTGAAAATAAGTGGAATAGTTAATTCAATTACATTTCCAAAAAGCCTCTTTCTAGAAATCGGACCAGTAATCATTTTATTTATGGCTTCTAATGGTTCTTCGCTAATAAAGAATATTATTATGAAGGAAATTCCTAAAGCTATAAATATAGAAGCTGCTGTTCTTATAAAGTTAAATTTAGTATCTTTATTCATAGGTTATTCCCTCCAATTCTTCATCTTTCTTAATTCCCAACATATATTTACCAAGTTCTTCTTCTGTAAGGCTTTCAATGTCTGTAAAACTTCCAGAAAACTCTCCCTTGTACATTACCGCTAGTCTGTCGCTTAATTCAAATACTTCATTTAAATCTGCCGATATCAACAGCACTGCACAGTCTCCTTTTCTACTTAATTCTATTAACTTCTCCCTTATAAATTCAGCTGCACCTACATCTATACCTCTAGTGGGTTGGTTAGCTAATATTAAGGTTGGTTCAGCAGAAAATTCTCTAGCTACTACAACTTTTTGAA
>CAYMUD010000249.1:0-2532 GCA_964393495.1 uncultured Clostridia bacterium
GGAATGTTTCTAGCTGAGAATGGATATGAAGTATGGCTTACTCCTGTGCGAAATTACTACAATAGATTATATATAAAGGTTATATTTCAAACAATTGAAATACTAAAAGAAAAAGAAAACTATGATATAATAACTAGAACCTGTGAAAAAGCATTAGACTTCGAACCCTACGACGAAGACATTCATATTTGTTTTATGGAATCAATGCTCAAACAAGGTCATTTTACAAGTGTATTAAATCACTACGAATACGTTGTAAACTTACTAAATAAAGAAATGGGAATAAATTCATCTCCTAAATTAGACAAATTCTATAAAAAAATAAAAAGCACAATATCAGAAAAAAGAAAAATGACAATAATAGACTTTTGGAATAAAATTGAATTAGAAGAAGTAAAAGGAGCTATGAAGTGTGATTTTAGCGACTTTAAAGTTATAATAGATAATCAAAGAAGAAAAGGTGAGAGGAATTCAGAAGGCGACTATATAAGTATCATAACTCTAGAGTCAGAAAGAGAAGATATATCTATATCTACAAATTGGGAAGAAGAAATGTCCCAAATACTTCAAAATTCTTTAAGAAAAGGTGATGTATTTACATTTTGGAATGACAAACAAATATTAATACTACTTCATGAAGTCAAACAACAGGCACTAATGATAATAGAAAAAAGATTTAGAGATAAAATAAGACAAAAACCTAAAATAGCAAAACTTAAAATAAATATAGATTTCAAGCCTTTACTAGAAGAAAAAACAAATGAAAAAGAAATAGCTAGATAATAAACAATACAAAAGTTATTAGACCTCTCCTGAGGTCTTTTTTTCTTTGTGATTAAAATGTAATCAGCAGGTGATAGAATTAATTAAATAAAATCACTTAAATATGAAAGGAAGTGAAACTATGGAGCACCTTTCAAAAAATGACTTTTTTCTAATATTCAAAGGAATATTTAATACTGAAGGAAACTTTGAAGATTATATACTTACCAAAACCAGTGATAATTTCAAAAAAGTATCAAAAATAAACCCTGATGACATATTAGGAGAAAAAATATCAAAAATAGCTGCAGAAGAAACAAACAGCATAAAGCTAAGAGAAATACAAAAGCATATGGTTCCCAACACTCAGAGAAAATACGAAAAATATCTAAAAGTTTTGGATAAAACCTATCTGATAAATATATTTAGTGATAATAGAGATTATATGATTATATTCTACACAGATATAACAAAATATATAAAAGAATTGAAAAAAACAATATCCAAACTAGAAAGATCAAAAGGGAAAGTAATAGACTTTACAAAAAAAGCTTTGACAAGATATGAAGATAAGCTTACAGGACTCTATACTAGAGAATTCTTCTATGAAGAACTTAAAAGGCTAAATACTAAAAGGCAGCTTCCAATAAGTATAATTATGGGAGATCTTAATGGTCTCAAACTAATAAATGACGCTTTTGGTCACTCTATGGGAGACAAAACCTTAAAAAGAATAGGAGAGATTCTTAAAGAAACTTTTAGAGAAGAAGATATCACAGCAAGAGTAGGAGGAGACGAATTTATGATACTCCTACCCAAAACAGATAAAAAAACAGCAGAAGAAATTATAGAGAGAGTTAGAAAAAAATGCGAAGAAAGGCCGCTAGACGTAATAAATATCAATGTAAGCTTCGGAATATCAACAAAGACAAAAACCGAGAAAAATATCAATGAAATACTTAAAGAAGCAGAAGATAAAATGTACTTCAACAAGCTCAAAGAAGGAAAACAGGCAAAACTTTCTATGATAAAATACCTAAAAGATAAACTCCAAAAAATAACCTTTGAAAACAAAGGCCATTACGAAAGATTAAAAGTAATGGGGATAGAAATGGCAGACATACTTAATTTTACAGAAGTAGAAAAAGAAGAGCTTAAACTTCTGTGTGAATACCACGATATAGGAAAAATAGGAGTACCTAAAAAAATACTTCAAAAAAAATCAAAACTAACCCAAAAAGAATGGGAAAGTATGAAAAAACATTCTGAAATAGGATACAACATAATAAAAGAATCAAGAGAAATAATATCTATCGACGAATTCATACTTCAGCACCACGAAAGATGGGACGGAGAAGGATATCCAGGACTGCTAAAAGGAGAAGAAATACCAGTAGTTGTTAGACTGTTTTCCATCATTGACGCCTACGATGCTATGGTAAACGAAAGACCTTATAAAGAAAGGATGACAAAGGAACAGGCTATAGAAGAGATAAAAAACAAATCTGGAAGCCAATTCGATCCTCACATCACAAAAATATTTGTAGAATTAATGAAAAAAAATCACATGAACAAAGTTATGTAATCAAAATGTAATTGCAAATATATATAATGAAATAAATAAAAAGCAAGTAATATATCTTTTGAAAAAGGAGTTGAAGGTATGGTTGAAATCAAAGAAGAAAACTTAAAAGGATCATCCTTCTTGATTAAAATCAAATATCAGCAAAACAACAGTATACAAGGGTCGATACACTGGCTGGAAGAAAA
>CAYMUD010000250.1:0-2527 GCA_964393495.1 uncultured Clostridia bacterium
GAAGGATTTTCAGTTAATTCCTTCAAAGTAACTGAAGAAGGCTTTAATTTTGATGGAACTATTCCTGAAAAAATAGAATCTGAAGGGAATTTTGAAGATTTAAATTATTAATTTAAACTATTGTAATCCTTTTTCTTAAGAAGGGTTTCAGGCATTTTCTTTATAAATATTATCTCTCTAGGTATACTCCACTTAGGGAGATTTTTTTTAAAAGACTTAATTATTTTTTTCTGTGTAGTTTTCTCCATTCTTTTGTTTGCTAATACTACATAGGCTTTAAGATATTTTATGTTTTCTTCGCTGCTTTCTACTACACAGCTATCTGATACATTTTCAATTTTGTTTATTAGAAATTCGATATTTGAAGGATAAACTTCGTATCCCAGAATTTTTACCATTCTGTTTAATCTATCTACAAAATATAAATATCCATCTTGGTCTATATATCCGATATCGTCAGTATAAAGCCATCTCTGTCCATTATCCATATGAATATTGTTTGATTTGTTTTTGAAATAGCCTTCCATGACAGTGTTAGATTTAATGCATATTCTTCCTATAGTATTTTGAGTTAAAGTTTTTCCTGTTTTAGCTTCAGTTATTTTCAATTCTACACCAGTGTATGGAATGCCTACACTGTTCTTTTTATAAATATTTTCAGGCATAAGTGTACATGCGCCTACGCATTCTGTAAGCCCGTATCCTTGTCTTAATAAAACATCTGAGTTTTTGTCCTTTAAAAAAGTGTTTATTTTATATAATAAATCTTCTCCCAATTTTGATCCTCCACAGTAGAGACCTTTAAAAAAAGATAAATCTACATCTTCAGCTGATAAAAGTTCAACAAGTTTTGAAAATAAGAGGGGAACCCCTAATATATAATTAGGTTTTTTGCTAATAATGGTTTTAGCGAATAATTTTTCTGTAAAATAAGGTAAGAGTATAACTTCTCCTGCTTCTGCAAAGCTTGTATAGATGCAGTTGGCTAAACCGTAGCCGTGAAAAATAGGGAGGACAGCAAGCATTTTGTCTTCAGGTTGTGCTTTTATCCTATTTAATCCCGTTTGATAAGCTGAAGCATTAAGATTGAAATTAGAAAGACATACTCCTTTGGGATTGTCGGTAGTTCCACCAGTAAATAATATAGTAGCTGTGTCTTTTGATTTTACTACTTCTTCAAAGGTATGATAATAATTATCCAGATTATAATATTTTGTGTTTTCTTCTTTTTTTATTTTTAAACTTCGATATAATTCTTTTAATCTAAATAGATATTTATGTTTATTTGGAAGATAGTCGCTTATTTTTACAATTACATACTGTTTGGATATAGACTGTTCTTTTAGAACTTGAAGTTTTTCATGCATTTCGTCTAATAAAAATACAGCTTTTGGATTCATCTTTTTTAAAATTTTTTCAGTGCTTTTTACCGGCATTTTAGGATGAATAAAGTTTGATACTGCACCAATTTTATTGATGGCGAAAAAAAGCTCAAGGGCTTGAGGAATATTTGGAAGGTAAATTGATACTATATCTCCTTTATTAATTCCCAAATCCTTTAAAAAACATGAACACTTTTCTATATCTTCAAAAAATTCAGTATAGTTTTTTTTGAAACCTAAAAAATCATAGGCTGTGCTGCTGGGATTTTCATGGGCAATTTTTTTTATTGTTTGGTAAAGGGTTTTATTTAAATCCATTTTTACTCCAATAGTTCAGGGTTCTCCATATATTTTTTGAAATCATTTAGTGCCTTAGCCATATATATGCCATCGGCGATTCTCTCATCTATTGTAAAGGATATATTTACTGTGTCTGTTATCTTTAATTCTTCTTTTTGATTATCGATGATATAATCTTTATGTATTTTACCAAGTGAGGAAAAAAGGGAGGTAGTCCCCCATTCATACATATGATGAAAAGGAACATCTAATCCTATGCTTCCTACATTTGTAACATAGGCACTTACAAAAAGAGGGTTATCATCTATAAATTCTTTTGAAAGAAAACCGAAATGATCTACAATTCTTAAAAAGAAGAAAATAAATGTAGTTATAAATTTTGGGATTTTAGTTAAAATATCAATGGTTTTATCCACATTAAATTCACCTTTACTTTTAACTACTTCTACTTTTTCTTGAATTTTATCCCTTACATCAAATAAAGTGTCTTTTTCATCAAAATATACTTTCACACTTATTTCTTTTGATTCTTCATTAAGCTTCTCTTTAGCCATAAATCCAACAGCTAGATAGTTTCTTTGATAGACTCTTTTACCAACTACAAATCTATTGAAAACAGGTTTTTCAATTCCAAGTCTTAAAAGAGAGGCTATAAATATGTGAAATAGTTTGATGTTGTTCTTCTCCATATATTTTACAGTATTAGTAAGGTCAATCTTTTGTTTGAAATATATTGAGGCATCCATTCTACTTCTCATAAGAAAAGGAAAAAATTTTATATAAGATGGCAGATTATTTAAGTATTTTCCGTCGGCTCTATTGTATATACCCATGCATATCTCCTT
>CAYMUD010000251.1:0-2522 GCA_964393495.1 uncultured Clostridia bacterium
TAAATTATAGTTAGGAGTTAAAAATGGGGAGTGAAGATATTTTACTATACGGTTTAGGTTTTTTAGTAATAACAAATTTAATATTAATAATTAAGGTGTTTAGTCTAAGCAAAAAAGATAATACAGATAAAATAGTAAAAGAGATAAGATACTTGATAAGTGAAAATAACAGAGCTATGATGGAAGATGTTTTGATTAAAATATCTCAATCTGAAAGAAATCAAATAAAAGAGCTTTTAGACATGAAAAATGACATTACTATATCATTTTCAGAATTTCAAGATAAATTATCAAAAGATGTAAATTCAAGCAACAATTATCTTACAGAAAAATTAGGTAGTAATTTCGAAGATTTAAATAAAAAAATGGAAGAAAGATTGGAAAAAATCAACAACAAGGTTGAAGAAAGATTGAAAGAAGGATTCGAAAAAACCAATGAAACATTTTCTAATATCTTGGAAAGACTATCTAAAATTGATGAAGCACAGAAAAAAATAGATAGTTTATCAACAAATATTGTTTCTTTGCAGGATGTATTAACAGATAAAAAAAGCAGAGGCACCTTTGGAGAGATACAATTAAATCAGATATTAGTATCAATATTTGGTGAGAAAAATGATAAAGTTTATGAAATACAAAAAAAATTATCTAACAGCACCTTAGCAGATGCAGTACTTAAACTTCCTGAACCAGTAGGACATATTTCTATAGATTCTAAATTCCCTTTAGAAAATTACCAAAAAATGACAGATAAAAATTACTCGGAATTTGAAAGAAAAACATTTGAAAAAGAGTTTAAAAGAAATGTAAGGAAGCATATTAACGATATAGCACAAAAATATATTATAGAAGAAGAAACTGCAAAGCAGGCTATAATGTTTATTCCAGCTGAAGCAATTTTTGCGGAGTTGAATGCTTATCATAGTGATTTAATTGAATATTCTAGAAAAAAGAAAGTTTGGATAGCATCTCCAACTACACTAATGTCTATACTTTCAACTGTGCAGATAGTACTTAAAAATATAGAAAGAGAAAAATATACAAGTATAATACATAAAGAATTAAACAAATTAAGCGTAGAATTCAGGAGGTATAAGGAGAGGTGGGATTCTTTATCTAATGACATTAAAAGAGTAAGCGATGATGTTGATAAAATCCACATTACTTCAAATAAAATCGAAAAGAAATTTGATGATATAAATAAGGTGAAATTTGAAGATCCTGAAGATTCAAAAAAAATAGGAGAATTAGACAAATCATAACAATAATTAAATGAAAACCTTTTCTTAAAATCCTTGCAGTATTTAAGGTTTTAATATAAAATATAAAAATAGCGATGGAAAGAATTTTAATAGAAAGAGGAGGAACGTTGATGAAAAAATACAGCAAAGACAAAATCAGAAACTTAGTATTATTAGGCCATGGTGGAAGTGGAAAGACTACATTAACTGAAGCTATCCTTTATAATAAAGAAGTAACAAAGCGTATGGGTAAAGTAGAAGATGGCAATACAGTATCTGACTTTGACAAAGAAGAAAAAGAAAGACAATTCTCTATAGGTTCATCAGTTATACCAGTTGAATTTGAAGGATCAAAATTCAACTTTATTGATACTCCTGGATATTTCGATTTTGTTGGGGAAGCGTTTGCTTCTATGACAGTTTCAAGTGGAGCTATTATAGTAGTTGATGCGAGTTCTGGCGTTGAAGTAGGAACTGAAAAAGCATGGAGATTTGCAGAAAAGAGAAATGTACCTAGAATTATATTTCTTAACAAAATGGATAAAGAAAATGTTGAATTCGAAAAAACACTTGAAGATTTAAGAGAAAAACTAAGTAAAAAAATTATTCCTTTTGCTGTACCTATAGGAAAAGAAAAGGATTTTAAAGGATTTGTAGATATAGTTTCTAAACAGGGTTTTGTATTTGATGGTGCAAAATGCGTGGAAGGTGAAGCTACTCAAGAAGCTTTAGAAAAGGCAGAAGAGCTTAGAGAAACCCTTATGGAAGCTGTTGCCGAAACAAATGAAGAAATGCTTGAGAAATACTTTGCAGGAGAAAGTTTTACTGAAGAAGAAATTAGAGAAGGATTAAAAATAGCTGTAAATGCAGGAGAATTGGTTCCCGTAATCGTAGGCTCTGCTGTTAAAACAATAGGAGTAAGAGAATTGCTCCATGTAGCTGAAGAATGTCTACCTACAGCATTAGATAAAGGTGCAGTAGAAGTAGAAAAGGATGGAGAAGTAACAGAAATACCTATAGATGAAAATGGACCTTTAGCAGCTTTTGTATTTAAAACAGTAATAGATCCATACGTAGGTAAGATATCTATTTTCAAAGTTGTTTCAGGATGTATTAAGAAAGATATGAATATTTATATACCGAATAGGGACAAGGAAGAAAGAGTAGGTTCGGTATTTACTATAAGAGGTAAAGAACAAATAGAAGCAGATGAAATTTGTGCTGGAGACATAGGTGCCACAGCAAAATTAGAGTATGCAAAAACAGGAGATACTTTATGTA
>CAYMUD010000252.1:0-2484 GCA_964393495.1 uncultured Clostridia bacterium
TTATGTATGGTTGTAGTTTCCGCCAATACAGTATTGGTTTTTATTGTATTTATACCTTCTTAACCGTTGCAGTTCCGCCCTTTGCGCGTACCTTCTTAACCAATCTTTCCTTTTCGGCCATTGTTACCTTCCCCGACTTCAAATTAAATTTGCCCGTCACAACATACATAGGCTTCTTTGCAGGTTGTCTTTTGGTTGATGTTTTCCGTGTTGATCTTCTGGTTGTAGTTGTTCTTTTCCTAGCTGGCATAATATCACCTATTTAGTATTATTTTGTATGTCCTATTATTTAAAGCTGTTTTCCACGCAGGCAATTGCTTCAATTGTCTGATCATCTAATAAAATAAAAGTGCCCGAGTAATTAGACACTGTTGCCTTACTCCTACCCTTGCGTTTTTTAGATTTCATTTTTGCATATTCTGGTTTGTTTTGTCGTGACAAAATATCACCTGTCCTTATAAACTGCCCATACAACACCGGTAGCACCGAGCACAATCGACAACTGTGCGAACATTGTATACTGTTCAGGTATCAATGGTATCATAATAAACCCTAAAATCAACCCTAGTACAGATGGTAACAAGAGTTTTTGTTGTCTGTTCCATATCATATAGAATGGTAGACCTATAACAAATAAATAATAAAAACCACCTAACATCATTGTACCTGGTATAGTAACAGCACCAAAAAAGTCATTTATTTCATAAGTTCTAAACGAATCCATTATTTCAGAATATCCACTGTTCTCGATTCTTACCGAGTCTTCGGTGGTAGTTTGCCTAAGAGAATACGGATAAAAAGAATACGTTGCTATCCCGTTAACGTTTGTTGCTGTTACCGTCACATTGTGCTGGCCTCTGGTAGATAGTACAATAGAAATAGAATCGCTGTTTGTGGCCTGGTCTACCCCATCCACACTCCACGCCCATGTATCTATACTTTCATTTGCTGTAACCGTGTAAGTTTGATTAGTTCCATGTGTAAGTTTGGCAAATTGCGCAGGTGATGAAAAATCAATCACCGGTACTGCATTTGCGGGTATGGTACACATCAAGAGAACAAATAAGACAGCCAGAATCGCCTTATTTTGCCTCATTAGCTTGTCCTCCTGCCGGTCTTGAATTCAAGTATAGCAAGTGCCTGTATCACAGTTGTCATCCCTTGGAATATCAATGCAAATGCAGTCGGTACACCATATGATATTAGTGTGGGTGCAATTACTAGAGTTTTTAAGAATACAATGACCAATAGTTTCAATGCGTCTAGTATCAGCCCAGCACCCAAAAACAAAGAATCGAGTAAACCATCGGATACAACTACATCTGATTGCATTTGTGAGTACGTGGATGAATTCAACTGTTCAATGGTTGTTCCTGAATTGTCCAGTTCATTCATTGACTGTGCAAAAATATCCTCTGAATTTATTGCAGTTGACATGAGCTGAAATGCAAAAATGAAAAGGACAATTGCATAGTATTTTTTCATATTTCCTTCACTCCTTCTTTGCTTTATCACTCATATATGCCGCTATTGATACAACCGTGGCAAGTGTCAGGCCGGATATTATAGACACTGAATTCACCGATGCAAACCAGTCCATAGCATAAAGAACCCAGCCAATCAACGATACTGTTATAGCTCCAATAGATGCATTTGGTTCGCTATACATTGCTGCAACGAATACGAGAACAAAAACACCCATCCACAACCACGCGGTAGACCATCCGAGATTATCCTCCATTCCATCAAATGAAACTGAAAATACTCTTTCAATGTCGCCAAACGTTGTATGTGATCCGATGAATTTTATAATATAGCCTTCGTTTGAATAATCTTCAATGATAAATGAGCCGTTTACGTCTGAATCAGCGCCATATGATTGGCTTGCTATCAGTGTTTGATTTACTATATCAGATTGGTTGTTTTGGTATATATATATATTTATATCCGTGGTTTCACTTAGTGAATCTAAATATGTCACATTGATGTACGCATGTGAAGCGTTTATCTCGTTTGCCGATACTGAAAATGCAATATAGTCATCCATTATCTTATTTTCATCTAGGTAATCCCAAACAGACCTGAACACATACACGTTGTAACTAGTTTCAACGGGGTATATTGTTATTTCTTCATCAATGCCCAATTCAGAGCTTATAAATGTCAATCGGTACTCTGATGTTTCGGATAGTTTAAAGCCAACCCTTCCAGCACTGTCAGTTGTTCCCGAATATAACGATGTTGCGGAATCTCCTTCATACACATTAACATTTACATCTGCGTATACTGCGTTCCATAGTGACTTTACTGTGAATTGAACATAATGGGGGAGTATGTAGTTAGGGGCGTTGTCTTCCTCTAATATTATATTTGTCGTTGTGGTATATCCTGCTGTCACATTAGCTATGTTCAAAGAATTCGTTTCATATCCGTCTTTAGAAGCCTGGACAACGTAAGAACCAGCACCTATCCCATCGTTGAAAA
>CAYMUD010000253.1:0-2482 GCA_964393495.1 uncultured Clostridia bacterium
GGAACAAATCTCACTTTTTCTATGAATTCTTCTGTAATTTTACCTTCTTCATCTTTTCTTACCAGGATTAAGTCTTGAAAGTTTTTCGGTCCTACAGGTATTATCATTCTTCCTTCTTTAGCAAGCTGATCTTTCAACTCTTCAGGTATTTTAGATGCTGCAGCTGTTACTATAATTCTATTGTATGGTTCATGTTCTTCCCATCCTATACTTCCATCATCCAGTTTATAATTTATGTTATGGTATCCTGCTTTTTTTAACTTTTCTTTTGCCTTTTTGTGAAGAGGTTCTATTCTTTCCACTGTATATACTTCCTTAGCAATTTTGGATAAAAGAGCTGTCTGATAACCTGATCCGGTACCAATTTCTAAAACCTTACAGTTTCTATGTATTTCTAAAAGTAAGGTCATTTTCAAAACTAAACTTGGCTGGGATATAGTCTGACCATACCCTATAGGAAATGGTGCGTCTTCTTTTGCATATTTTTTATATTCATCCATAAAATAGCTTCTATCTAAGTTTCTATAGAATTCTATCAATTTTTCTTTTTCTAATAACATTATAACCCCTTCTTTTTAGTAATCTCATATTTTATTATCTATATATATTGGCAAAGTTCTTGAAATAAGAATTTTAATTAATATCAATCAATATTGTTAAAGTAGTATTCTACCCCTGCTTTATATCCATTTACAAAACCTAAAATATCTTCTGAAATCCCAGCTCCAGATTTGTCAAAACTTATACTTATAGGTCCTATTGTTTGAGATATTTGTGGTGTTCCTCCAACTCCCATACTGAAAGCTCCATCTTCTACTGAAAAATTGCTGCTAAGTCCAAGTGCAAAATTTTTAGCTGCTTCTTTTATGTCATCATAGTTATCAAGTTGTAGTGAAAAACCACTTACAGACCATATTGATGTCTCTACACCTTTGAAAGCTCCTACTGCAAAATATGCTGCATTTTTAGCTCCTTCCATTATGCTTTGTTCAACAAAACTTCCTCTTTCTCCTGTGTCAATATATCCTATGGTTTCGTAAGTTTCAGGATTTATTTCAAGCCAAGCCCATCTTTTTTCTCCATTTATTATAGTTGCTTTGCTTTGAATGAGAACATAGTTGTAGGTTTCTTTAAGTCTGTTTTGTATGTATACATTGTAATTTTGGTCTTTAAGTTTATCCTTCTCTTTACTATATTTATCTAAAAGCACAAGAAAACTATCTTCAGGTCTTTTTTCCCATACTTCCCAAAATCCATAGCCATTATCAAATAAAACTTTTGATTCCAGCTGGGAAGCAAATATTCCCGTCATAATATTGAAGCTTTCTACAGCTTTCTGCTCTCCTCTGTGAATCTGGTTGGATATTTTCATGAGATCTATATTTGTTTCTATCTTATCTTTTGCTTTTACAGTTACTATGAAGGTTTTGGTACTATTTCTCCTGCCTATTAGAAGATTCAGTGAATCTGCTGCTTCTTTTTCATATTGACTATATCCTCCAATAAATTTATTTAAAATACTTCTCGTATACCATCTAAGAGCTGAAAGTTCATCAGGATTTTCAGCCCCTTTATGAACTTCTTCTCCTTTATTTTCTAAAGATATTAAAGCTTCTTCTTTCAAGTCCGGTGCATTTATTGATATTGTATGGAAAATATCTTCTAAGTTCATATCTTCCTCTACTGATGTTTTATGTGTTAGTAATGATTCATCATCAACTTCTACTTCTACTAAAATATTTCGAGTTTCGAATTTTCTAATATCTATATATTCATATGGAGAATATTTGTTTCCTGCAGTTAGTAGGGATGCTCCGTATCTGTAACCATCTTTATTTATTGTAATGTCAACGGAGTCTAAACTAAGTTCATCGAGAGAAATTTTTTCATTGAAAACCAGCTCTTTTATTAGCTTTTCTTCTCCTGTATCCCCTGCCAAGGAATCTGAAATATCTCCAATTTGTTCAGCTTTGTCTTTGTCTGTATCAAAACCTTGAAAATAGACTTTAACATATGCTTCCTTGCAAGTGTGGTCAATCTCTTGTTCATTTCCTATATATACTAGACTGTGTATTTTATCTATTTCTCTTAAAAATGGAAATACCAATGTATGTTTTTCTTTATTCTTATCGTAATATTCTACAGCCGGTAGGTATTCTATTTCTAATTCATCAAATTCTGAATAATCCTTTAGTACTTCTTTTCCTTTATCCGTTAATGTTACTATTTTTCTTTTAGATTTATACCCTAATTTCCCTAAGGCTTTTATATAGAAGTTGGCCATATCTCCTGATGAACCGTATCCTTGTGATATCATAGCTTCTTTTGATGTTCTATATTCAAATGGATTTTTCCAATCTTCTAAAGGAATATATTTTATATCTTTTAGTATATTGTAAATATCCTTAATATTTTTTATGTTGTTAAATTTTTCTTCCCCATAATAGCTTACCATAGGTGTATGAATTTCTTTTTTTGCTTC
>CAYMUD010000254.1:0-2478 GCA_964393495.1 uncultured Clostridia bacterium
TATTTTCTTAAATATTCACTTTTAAATATACCTGATGGTTTCATTTTTAAGTTTTTTCCCATATAACCTCCATCCTTTTTAAATCAATTATTATTTTATCATAAATTGAGAAAAATAATAATAAAAGCTTTATTAATTATACCTGTTAACAAAAAACAAAATATCCGGTCCAAGGACCGGATATAATAATTGTACATTAAAACAAAATATATATTTTAAAGAGGGGGGGAATTTATAAACCGTTATCATTATACAAAAAAAACTGGACTTGTAAATATCTTTTTTGTTAATTATCCTTAATAATTGAGGGTTATTTTTTGTCCCTATAGTCTTTGATTTAGTTATTGCAACACTTGTGTCTTTTGTTATAAAAATAACGAAATATTATTTTGCTTTTAACTTTTTTATATATATTATTGGAATTTTCTGATTTTTGAATCACTTATAGAATATCTTGCATTTTAGAAAATATTATTTTATATTTATATTTAAATTTGTATATACTTACACTTTATTTTCGTGATATTTTATTTTGATTGTGATGTTTTTAATAATGCACTTGCATCTTTACTGGGTTTATATATTTTTTGCACCGTATATCTTCGATTTATGAAAGTTGTATTTGACAACTTGCATTTATTCTGTTATAATATGACTATAATAAAGTAAATAGGAGGTATTAATTATGAAAAAGGAAATGAAAGTAGATGTAAAGAAAGATGCAAAACCGAAATTTAAGGTGTGCAGAACAGTAACTTGCATCCACAATATAGATAATAAATGCATGTTAGATAAATGCGAGTTATTCGAGAGAAGTTTAAGACAAGAATATTAAAAAAATGCCAGTTTAACTGGCACTTTTTTTACTCTGTTTAATTGTTATTTTATTTTCTCCAATTTTAATCCGGTATCTTTTCCATTTAAATTTTCTGTTTTAAAATCATCTCTTTCTTCATTTATTATTTCTACTGCTAATGTTTCTTTCTTTATATAATCTTCGTATAATTTGACAGCTTCTTCTATTTCTTCTGGCCCTTTGTAGAATATTTTTATATTATCCATCATTTCATATTCATTGTTTTTTCTCATCTGCTGAACCTTTGAAATAAATTCTCTTGCATATCCTTCATTAATTAGCTCTTCGTCTAAATTTGTGTCTAATATAACGAAAAGATTGTTTTCCATAGATATGTTATACCCTTCCTTAGAATCTATCCTTATATCAAGTAACTCTTCATCTATCTCTACCTTATCGCCGTCTAAATCTAATTCATAAACTCCACCTTTTTGTACTGAATTTATTATTTCAAGTTCATCTGATTCTCTTAATGCTTTAGCAAAATCTTTTACCTTGCTTCCAAACTTAGGTCCTGCTACTCTAAAATTAGGCTTAAGACTAAAATTCATAAATTCTCTTAGATTTTTCTCAAATACTACTTCCTTAATATTTAATTCTTCCTTTATCAATGGAGCTAGGTCTTTTATTAGTTCCTCATTTTTACCATCTATATGTATTTTCCTAAGAGGTTGTCTTACTTTTATTTGTTCCGTATCTCTTGAAGCTCTTCCTAATTTTACAAGATTTCTAACAAGATCCATTCTTTTTTCAGTTCTATCGTCAATTAATGATTCATCGTATTCTGGATAGTAATCTAAATGTACTGAAGTTTTTCCTGTAAGTTTCCCGTACAGTTCTTCAGCAATATAAGGTGCATAAGGTGCTATTAAAAGGGAAATATCTCTAAGTACCTCATAAGTTGTGGCATAAACTGACTTTTTATCATCAGATAATCCTGAAGCCCAAAATCTTCTTCTTGATCTTCTAATATACCAGTTTGATAAATCCTCATTTACAAATTCCTGTATGCCTCTTACTACCTTTGTTAGATCGTATTCATCCATACTTTCTCTAGCTAGTTTAATTAAGTTGTTTAGTTTAGATATTATCCATCTATCTAATTCAGGTCTCTTATCATAATCTATTTCAAATTCTCTAGGATCAACTTCATCAGTATTTGCATAAAGAGAGAAAAATGTATATACATTTTTTATGGTTCCGAAGAATTTACTCATTACTTCTTTTAATCCATCTTCATCAAATTTAGTAGGTGTCCATGCAGGTGATACATATAATAAGTACCATCTTAAAGCATCCGCTCCATACTGGTCAAAAAGTTCAAAAGGATTTACAGTATTCCCTTTAGATTTTGACATTTTCTTACCATGCTTGTCTAGAATCAAATCATTTACCAATACCTTCTTGTAAGGTGACTTACCAGTTACAAAGGTTGATATAGCTATTAGAGAATAAAACCACCCTCTTGTTTGATCTATACCTTCACATATAAAATTTGCTGGAAACAACTCATCAAAGTTTTCCTTATTTTCAAATGGATAATGATGTTGTGCAAAAGGCATAGAACCGCTGTCAAACCAACAATCTATTACATCTGGAACTCTTTCCATTTTTTCGCCGCA
>CAYMUD010000255.1:0-2470 GCA_964393495.1 uncultured Clostridia bacterium
CATTTTTATATAAATAAAAAAGCAGACTCAATAAAACAAAAGTGATTTATGAGTCGGCTCATTAAATGTTAAGATTCAGTTTATATTAAAGGTACTCTCAAGTCAAGAACCTATATTCGAAAAAGTATTAAATTACTTATAATCTTTATATTAGTCTATTTTTCTATTTAATATCTCTACAGCTCTTTGCAGCTGATTGTCTTCATCATAATATTCCATCCCATATAAACCTTCCTCCATAGATTTTTCATCTAATTCTATAGATACATCTGGTTCAATTCCTATACCATGTATGTTTATATTATCTGGTGTAAAATATTCAGATACTGTTAATTTAAAACCTGAGCCGTCCTCTAAGGGTATTATTCTCTGGACTATTCCTTTTCCAAAGCTTTTACTTCCAACTAATATGCCTCTTTCAGTATCTTTAATAGCTCCAGCTAAAATTTCAGATGCACTTGCAGAACCTCCATTAATTAATACTACTAAAGGTATATCTACGCTTGATTTTCCTGAATTGTAATACTCCCTTTCTCCACTCTTAGTTTGAGTATATGTTATTACTGTTTTACCCAACAATTCATCGGCTATATCAACTACTGAGTCTAAAAGTCCTCCCGGATTAAATCTTAAATCAAGCACTAATCCTTTTACTTCTTTTTCTTCTGTTAATTCTACCAATGCCTTCTTAAAGTCTTCACTAGTTGGATCATCAAAAGTCGTAATTCTAATGTAACCAATGTCATCCTCTAACTCTCCATATTTAACTGTTTGTATTTTAATATTTGCTCTTTCTATAGTTAAATCAAATATATTAAGTTCTCCAGATGCTTTTTCTCTTTCTACAGTTATGGTAACTTCTGTTCCCGGCTTACCTTTCATAACTTTTACTGCATCTGTCATCTCTTCTCCAGTAAATTCCTGTCCATTTACCTTTATAATTTTATCTCCTGTTTTTAGCCCTGCTTTTTCAGCTGGAGTATCTTCAATCGGTGATATCACTATAATTTTATTGTCATTGCTTATGGAAACATATATGCCTATACCACTATATTCCCCAGATGTTTGTTCAATTAAACTATTCATAGATTCAACATTTAAATATTCCGAATATGGATCTTCCAATGTCTCCATCATCCCTTTTAAACTACCATCTTGAAGGTCTCCTTGTACTTCATACAAAAAATTATCTTCTATATATTCTTCTACATATTCAGTTTTGCTATATTTATTTTTTAATTCTACAAAACTATCATACTGTTCTGTAGAGATTAAGACTCTATCATCTATTCTTATTCCGATAAAACTTGTCCCTACTACTGTTATTGCAATAGCTATAACCACTGCTAAAGCTGTAATCATAAAAGCTTTTCTTTTTGAAATCATCTCTCCACTCCTTGTTCTTTTTCTGCTTTTTCCATTATATCACAAAAATATAATTTATAAACAGTAAGTTGTATTTGTTTAATTTGCACATTTTACTAATTTGGTGATATAATTTTACAATTAGAATTAAAATATTTCAGAAATTTCACAAGGAGATTGTATATGAAGACTCATAGAGCTTATATGTTTTCATTGTTATTCTATATCATAGCTTCCTTTGGAGTAAGTCTTACTATTAAAGCAAGTATAGGAGTAAGTGCTTTAAATTCTACTATTGTAGCGCTATCGGAGGTATTGAGTTTTAAAGTTGGAACAATAATGATTGCAGTAAATTTAATATTTTTATTTGCATACATGGTCTTGACTAAATTCAAATATACCTCAAAATATTTTCTTCAAGCTATATTTTTTTTATTATTCGGTTCCCTCGTTAACTTATATTTATATGAAGTTCTTATATATATTAATACATCATATTATTTGGCAAGGATTTTCCTGTTAATATCAGGAGTATTAATAGGAGGACTATCTATAGGCATTATAATCCATTATAATTTAATTACCTTTCCAATTGAAAGCTTTTGCATGGAATTAGAACATTTGACAAATAAAAAATTTGCTTTTTACCGCTATGGTCTTGATGTTTTTTTAGCCTTATTATCCATTTCTATATCATTAGTATTTGAGCTTCCTTTATTTTTAAGAGAAGGTACTATAGTAAGCGTTCTACTTTTAACAGCTTCTATGAATTTCTCAAAATCAAAAATGCAAAATGTTTATTTAAAAAACTAAAATTTTCTTCATATTATTGATTTTACAAAGAATAATAATTGAAAAAATCTATTTGTTTCATTAAGGTTTCCGTTTTAAATTTATTGACACTAAGGATTCACAAGTTCTTCTTGCACAATATTTATAAAAGTATTATAGTATATAGATGAACAACACTATGCACCAGTAGCTCAATTGGATAGAGCATCTGACTTCGGATCAGAGGGTTGGGGGTTCGAGTCCTCTCTGGTGTACCATTATCAATACTAAAGCAAGTAGAAATCTTTAAAGATTTCTACTTGCTTTTATATTA
>CAYMUD010000256.1:0-2465 GCA_964393495.1 uncultured Clostridia bacterium
TTGATAAAATCTGGATTGATTAATAAATAAAAGAACAATAGATTAACTAAGCCAGGGGTCCAACGGTAACCCCCTGGCTTATGTGGGCTTGTGCTAGAAGTTAATTCGATAAAGATTTTAATTTTTTTTCCATATATTCAACACTCAATGGTCTATCTAAATAAAAGCCTTGTCCACATGAGCAGTTAATTTCTAATAAATAATTAAGTTCTTCTTGATTCTCAATACCTTCAGCTATTATATCGAAATCTAACTCTTTTGCCATATTAACTAAGGTTAAAACAATAGTTTTGGATTCTTTTCCATTTTTTAAATTCATTATAAATGACCTGTCAATTTTTATATAATCTATTGGAAGTTTAACCAAATAGCTTAGAGAAGAGTAACCTACTCCAAAATCATCAATTAATATTTTAAAGCCTTTACTCCTTATTCCTTTGAACTTATCTATAGTTTTATTAATGTCCCTAAGGATCATTCTTTCTGTTAGTTCTAATTGAATGAGTTTAGGATTGATATTATAGTTTGAAGATTCTCTTACCAACCATTTTTCAAAATCACTACTTTCAAAAGTTTCTGAAGAAAGGTTAATAGATATAGGTACTAATGGCAAGCCCTTATTTTTCAGTCTATCTATTTGCTTAAATACTTCTTTTACAACCCATTGATCAAGTTTCTTAATTAAACCGTTTCTTTCCGCAATAGGAATGAATTCTCCTGGTGAAATTAAGCCTCTTTCTTCATCTTCCCAACGAATCAAAGTCTCCATACCTTCTAAAGACATAGTTTTTAAATTGTATATGGGTTGATAATTTAAATACATTTTATTATTATCCAATGCTTTTTCAAGTTTAATAATTAAACTCCGTATTTTTAAATCTTTATCATGTAAGTCTTCTTTGAAAAATTGTATGCTTCCATTTCCTTTTTTCTTTAAATAATTGCTAGCAAAAATTGCTTTTTTAATTAAAATTTCAATACTTTTACCATTCTTAGGAAACTCAGAGATACCTACTCTTCCTTTTAGAAATATCTGGTCTTTTTTTATTATCATTGATTCACTTATTTTATTAATAATATTTTGGCATTTAAAGTTAATTTCCTGAAAGTTATCACTTTTGGTTAAAAGAATAAATTGATCCCCTTTTCCTCGGTATAACTTGTCATTACTATCTAAAACATCATTTATTCTTATGGATATGGTTTTTAGAGTTTGATCGCCTATTTGATATCCATATAACTCATTTATTTTTGAAAAATTTGAAATTTCTATAATAGCAATATATTTTTTTTCAGCTTTAATTGTTTTTAAAACTTTAAAATCATTATCTAATACTTGTTGATTTGGTAAATTTGTTACAGGGTCAAAGTATACTAGTGTTTTCATTCTACTCATCATTTTATTAAAACTTTTTGAAGCCTCACCTAACTCGTCATCTTTCTTGTAAGAACTTCTTACAGTCAAATCTCCTTCAGAAGCTTTTTTAAATAAAGTAGATAGTTCGATTACTGGATTAGTAAATGACTTTGTAATGAAATATGCTATAATTACTGAAATTATAATTAAAAAGACTGAAATTAATATAAATATGAAATCTAATTCACTAAGAGTATCAAGTATGTTCCTTTCATAAAATCCAAGATAAAAACGCCAATTTAAAATATCTATTGTAGAATAACTTAATATTACCTTTTTATCATTTTTTATATAAGTTCCAAATCCTTCAGGAGATTCATAACTTTTTGATATTGTGTTTTTTAAATTTTTAAAATCAAATAATTCTTCTTGAAAAGTTAAAAAGTTTAATTTTTCTAACTGATACTTTTCATTAGAATGTAGTATTACATTTCCTTTATCATCTAAAATAAAATATATACTATACAATTCGTTATTCCAAGAGTTTATAAAATCCTTTAGAAAATAAGGTTCTATTCTTGCTATAATTGAACCAACTACTTTGCTTTTATTATAAATTGGTTGGCCAATCATCATAACGGGCTCTTGTGTAACTCTACTGATAATAACTGGTGAAATATTGAATTCACCATTTAAGGACTTTTTAATATAATCTCTATCGGATAAATCTAGAATACTATCATCTGGATATATAGCTAAACCATTTTTATCAACTATTGCTAAAGTAAGGTATTCTAAGGTCATTTGTTGTTTAATTATATTTTGCTGTTTTTCCCAGTCCATACTTTGTATTTCAGGAGTTTCAGCTAATTTTTTTATGGGGCTTATATATTCATCTAGATACTTTTCAACTTGGTATTCAAAAGTTTTGGATGTCTCCATAGTCCGATTTTTTAATTCATTTATTGCCCAATTTTTTATTAGAATATGACTCACAGAGAGCATAAAAACAATAACAATTAATAAGATACTAAAAACAAAAATACTTCCTTTAGTCTTTATACTCTTCATAAATTTCATCCTTTCTTTACAAACCCAAATCTTCTTC
>CAYMUD010000257.1:0-2463 GCA_964393495.1 uncultured Clostridia bacterium
CCTTCATCTACTGCATTATACCTTAATCCAGGATCTAATGCTATTACATCTTTAAATTCAAATCCTCCGTAAGTCTCTTTTACTCCCGGCAATCCATCTTCACGTTCAATAAATTCCATTACAGAACCAATAACAAGTTCATCAGCTACCTCAGCTAAATCTGAGATTGTTTCTAATTTATATTCTTCTGCTATTTCAGGTCTAACACTAAGAGTATAAGTATTATTAAAACCAAGCTCACCCAACCATTGTATACCAAATTCTTCCTCATAAGATTTTTTTACGTAATCATATACCTCTTGAGGGTCATTTAATTCCGACTGTTTTAATATAGCCGCATATGCAGTTCCTGTATATTCTGGATAGACATCCATATTTTCAGATTTTAGTGCCTCAAATACAAGACTTGTAGAACCAAATTCCGTTACATTAGTTTCATAATCTGTTTTTTCTTCAATAATTTTTGAAAATAATTGTCCAAGTATTCTCTGTTCTGTATAGTTTTTATGTCCTATTTCTATAACTTTTTCACTTTGTCCGCACCCGCTTAGAGTACCTAAAGCTAAAATCATAATCATGCTTAAAATTAATAGTTTTTTCATATTTATTACCTCCTATGGTATTATTTAATTATCTTTCTGACTTGTAATTCCCTGTGGTGTTAATTTTGTTTCAAAGATACCAAGTACCTTATCTGTGAATATTGCAAGTAGTGCTGTTGGTATTGCTCCTGCTAATACCATATTGTTACTAGCCATACTTATTCCTTTGAAGATCAATTCACCAAGACCTCCTGCCCCTATTAAAGCAGCAATTGTTGCTGTTCCTATATTAATAACTGTTGATATTCTTATACCTCCCATTATAACCGGTAAGGCTAAAGGTATCTCTACTTTTGTTAGAATCTGTTTAGATGTCATTCCCATTCCTCTTCCTGCATCTATAATTGCTTCATCTACACTGTTTATTCCTATAAAAGTATTTTTTATTATAGGAAGTAGTGCATATAGAAAAAGCACAAATACAGAGGGAACATAACCTATACCTAAAAGCGGTATAATCAGACCAAAAAGTGCTAAAGAAGGTATAGTTTGAAAAATATTAGCTATCCCTAAAATCGGTGAACGCAACTTTTTATTTTTACTTATTAAGATTCCTACAGGAACACCTAATACTATAGCCAAAATAACAGCTAACCCTGTGATTTGTATATGTTGTACTGTTAAACCTAAAATTTCTTCAGACCTAGAAGCTATAAATTGGAAAAAATTTACTTCATTCATTTACATCAACCTCCCTTATTGACTTTCTTCATTGATAACAACGGCTTTAGTTATAATATTCAAAATAGAAGCAGTTGTAATCATTCCGATTAAATTTCCGTCATCATCTAGTACTGGCAAATATCGAGCCTTATTTTCTTCCATAATTTTCAAAACATCCGACATATTAGAATTTTCATTTACAGAAACAAAATCCTTTTCATATATTTCCGACATCTTAACCTTATGATCTCCTTGCTCTCTTAAATTATCTCTAGTAATATATCCAATAGGAGGTTGAGGTTTACTGGTTTCTTTTTCAACTATAAAAAGAATGTCCATATCATATTTCTTCATAACTTCTATTACCTGAGCTGGACTACGTTTCTTTCCTACAGTAACTAGAGATTTATGCATAATGTCTTTTGCATGTAACATCTCTGGAGATTTCCAAAGCCTATCCTTTCCTACAAAATATTCTACAAAATCATTTGCAGGGTTTTTCAGGATTTCTTCTGGTGTGTCATACTGAAGTATTTTCCCGTCTTTCATTACTGCAATCCTATCACCTATTTTTAATGCTTCATCCATATCGTGGGTTACAAATACGATGGTTTTACCAAGCTCATCCTGTAGTTTAAGTAACTCCTTCTGAAGCTGTTCTCTAGTGATTGGATCTAAAGCACTAAAGGGTTCATCCATTAATATAATGTCAGGATTAACTGCTAATGCTCTAGCTACACCAATACGCTGTTGTTGACCACCAGATAGTTCGTGAGGATATCTGTCGTAATAATCCTCTGGTGGTAGATCTACAAGCTCAAGAAGCTCATAGGCTCTATCTTTTCTCTTTTTCTTGTCCCACCCTTTTAACTCGGGTATTATTTCAATATTTTTTCCTACAGTTAAATGTGGCATAAGACCTACTTTTTGTATAACGTATCCTAGCTGTCTTCTAAGCTCTATTTTACTTATCTCAGTATAGTCTTCACCTTGAATCATTATTGTTCCACTAGTTGGATCATTAAGTCTGTTAATCATCCTTAGAGTTGTTGTCTTTCCACAACCGGACTCTCCTATTAAAACTACAATTTCACCCTTGTCTATATGTAAGTTAAGATCTTCTATTACGTTTGTCTTACCATCATAAGATTTGGTTATATTTACAAGTTCAATCAACTTAAAACCTCCTTCTTTTTTT
>CAYMUD010000258.1:0-2450 GCA_964393495.1 uncultured Clostridia bacterium
CTCTTCATATAAATCTGTATCAATAACCCCTTCTTTTACTAGTGCTTCTATTCTACCTTCTCCCCAATGACCTAATGTGTCAGAAAATGTTTCACCTTCAACTTCCTCTAGTTCCAATGCACCTCTTAATACTGATGCGAATTCTGATCTTGTTATTTTATTTTCAGGTCTATATAATCCATCAGGATAGCCGGTTATGGCACCTAAATCTACAAGCTCTCTGATAAAATCCTCCGCCCAGTGACCATCAATATCCGGTAATTCTTCTGCTGTTACTACAGAAATAGAAGAAATAATAAGTAGTAAGGTTAATAATAAAATAAGTTTTATGTTTTTCATTATATTTCACCTCCTTACTAAAAAGATTCCTATGTAAATATTCAATGATAATGTTTCCAATTTAATTTTTATTTTATATAATTTTACTTCTAGCTTATATTTATAAATAAAAAATAGTTATATTAATTATATTATACTATCTATTTTATAATTATTCAAAATATCTTAATTGTTTTAATTTAAGGCTCTAATTATAATTAATAGTATCTCTTTATTAAAATGTTGTGTTTTATATCATTTTATTTTACACTTATATTATAAACTTTCAAAATAACAAGAGGTGGCTATGAATAGTAATTTATATGAATTATATGACGAATTTAATATTAAGTATTTTAACAGCATTCTACCAAAATCATCTAAGATAGTATTAGAGTGGTCAGGAAGATTAACTGCTTCTGCAGGGATATGCTATCCTAAAGCAAATAAGCCCATAATACGATTATCAACTCACTATCATGAGGATTTCCCAGAAGAAATCGAAAATACTCTACTTCATGAAATGATTCATTTGAAAATAAAAGGTCACGGTCCAAGATTCAAAGAAGAAATCAAGAGAATTAATTTATTAGGTGGAAAAGTTAAAAGATATTCTAAAAGAAGGGCTACAAAAAAGAAGATAAACTGGATATATAAATGTAAAAGTTGCAGCAAAGAATATCAAAGAACTCGTAAATTTTCAAACATAAATAATTATAGGTGTGGAATCTGCAAAGGAAAGCTTAAAGAGATTAAGACCTAAGTTTGTAAAGATGCTTATATTTGTTATAATATAACTAAATAAAAATTGAAGGAGGACAATTTATGAAGTATAAAGAATTAAAGGATTTAATAGAAAAAAGATATTCTGTTAGAAAATTTGAAGATAAAAAAGTAGAAAAGGAAAAAATACTTGAAGTATTAGATGCTGCTAGGTTTGCCCCATCTGCTCATAACAATCAGCCATGGCATTTTGTAGTAATAACTGAAGAAGGTATCCTTAAAAAAATCCAAAATGTTTACAAAGCTCAATGGTTCAAATTGACCCCGGCTATTATAGTGGCTTTAGCCGATCATAACAAATCCTGGACTAGAGATGATGGGAAAGATCACAGCGATGTTGATTTAGGTATAACTGTCGATCACCTAACTTTAGCTGCAACTGCTAATGGATTAGGAACATGCTGGGTATGCGACTTCGACACTGAAAAATGCAGAGAAATATTAGAACTTCCGGAAAATGTGGAACCTGTAACTCTTATACCTATTGGATATCCAAAGTATCCTGAAGCAAAAAATAAAATCAGAAAAGATTTAGATACTATGGTAAGCTGGGAAGGATACGAAGAAAAGTAGTTATTTATCATATTACAGCTCAAGTTCTGTAAACTTGAGCTGTAATTTTATTTTTTATCATCTTGCCAAAGGATTGTCTCCTCCTCTTCTTTCATCTTCATACAAAGGATTATCTTCAATCATAATTTCTTTTGTTTCTTCATTCCAAGTTACTTCAAACCCTAAAGCTTCACTTATAAATCTTATAGGTACAACAGTTTTTGAATTTTTTATAAAAGGTATTATTGAAGGGTCTTCATCCAGCATAACATCTTCTCCATTAACCCGTGCTGTATTTTCTCCAATCCATAATTCAATAACATTTTCATCTAAAATGTATTCTACTTTTCTTTCTTCTGCATACCATTTTATTTCTGCACCAAGTTCTTCGCCTATAAATCTAAAAGGCACCATAGTCCTACTATTTTCTATAAATGGAGCTACCTCTAAAACTTTTCTAATACTACCTGATAGGACATTTTCATCTCCAATTTTAAAGATTAATTTGTTGTCTTCAATACCATCATCAATGCCATCAGCATCAGAGTCACCATCGTTAAAATCTGTATCATCTTCAAATGGTTTTATTTCTGGATCAGTATCATCACAATCTCCACTGCCTTTTATTGCCAAAGGAATAAAAAACTGTTCTTTTAAATACATTGTGTTCATTCCATCTTTATCTTGGAAGTAAAAAGCTATTTTATTGTTTTCTGAATCACATCGGTCTACCATAGCAGAGTCTTCAATACTTTTCTGAATTGAATTTACAAAAACCATAGCTAATACTAAATCTG
>CAYMUD010000259.1:0-2414 GCA_964393495.1 uncultured Clostridia bacterium
AATATAGCTAAATCAATTTTTATTGGATTTCTAAAAGAAATCGAAAAGGAAGTTAGAAAAACTTACCCTAGCAATGATAAGGATGTTATGCCATTATACATGGCTAAAGAAAGAATATTTTTTCAAATAATATTAAAAAACGAGAATTATCAAAGATTTTATAGAGAAATAATTAACAACAATATGATATTTACACTTATGGAAGATTATGTTGAAAAAAACTATAATTATATCAATAATAAAGTCAAAAGAATTGATGAAAAAAGTTTAATTACCGCATACTCTGCTTTAGAAACTGGAGGCAGATACAATATATTAAGAAAATACTTTAAAAATACTATAGATTTAGATGTAGATATGGTAGTAGATATACTAATTGGATGTACTCCTAGACTTTTTGGGTTTTCAAATGAAAATGTTGATAAATTTATAAAAGAATCTCGAGATTATTCCGAAAATATAGATAAAAGAAATTTAAAGTTATTAATATAAAAAAATGAAGTCCTAGGACTTCATTTTTTTTGGTATTTCTATAATTTTATCTTCAGATTCTTTATAAATTACTATCTTATTCCCTATACTCTGAATATACTCAGCATTTAGTTTGCTACATATTTCATGTGCTGTTTCTTTAGTATCTAACATACTGTTGTTTAAAAGATTAATCTTTATTAATTCTCTTGCTTCTAAAGCTTCATCTATACTTTCTAAAACTTCTTCAGTTAATCCATTTTTACCAATTTGGATTATTGCTTCTAATTTATGAGCTAAAGACTTAAGATAACTTCTTGTTTTCCCTGATATAATTTTAATCACTCCTATTCTATATAATCAAATTCTATTCCACAAACAGAAACAGTATCTCCTTCTTTTGCTCCCAGTTCCTCTAATTTCTCGATTACTTTTTTATCTTTAAGAACTTTCTGGAAGTGCTTAAGAGATTCGTGATCTGAAAAATTAGTAGAATCAACTAATCTATCTAAGAAATAGCCGTCTGCTATGTACTTATTATTTTCTTTTCTAACATTAATTGTGTCAATTTCTTTTTCCTTATATACTTTATAATCTATTTCCTCATAAAAAGAAATTTCATTTTCTACATTTATAACTTCATCATAAAGTTTATACAGTAGTTCTTTTAAATTCTTTCCTGAAATAGCTGAAATTTCATATATATCATATTTTTTTTCAAATTTGCTTTTTAGTTCTTGTATTTGATCCTCTTGTTGTATTAGATCAATCTTATTCAATACAATAATTTGCTTCTTTTCACTCAACACTTTGCTGTAATTTTCTAATTCCTTGTTAATTTTATTAAAATCTTCTAATGGGTCTCTTCCTTCAAAGCCAGATGCATCTATTACGTGGGCTAATATTTTAGTTCTTTCAACATGCCTAAGGAAATCATGCCCTAATCCTGTACCTGTAGAAGCTCCTTCTATAAGTCCTGGAATATCAGCAACCACAAAACTTTTATCATCGTCTAAATGTACAACTCCCAGATTCGGCTTAAGGGTAGTAAAGTGGTAATTATCAATTTTAGGTCTAGCTGAAGATATTTTAGATAATAGAGTCGACTTACCTACATTTGGAAAACCTAACAAACCTACATCAGCAATTAACTTAAGTTCAAGAACAACTTTCAATTCATTACCTTTTCTTCCAGGTTCAGAAAATCTAGGAGATCTTCTTGTAGAACTTTTAAATTTTGTGTTACCTCTGCCGCCTCTACCGCCTCTTGCTATTATTACTTCTTGATCTTTTTTTACTAAGTCGGCTATTACTCTGTTTGTTTCTTCATCTCTAATAATAGTACCCTTAGGCACGCTCAAAATTACATTTTCAGCATCTTTTCCATACTTGTTTTTATTTCTTCCATTTTCACCATTATCTGCTTTAATAATTCTTTTGTATTTAAAGTCCATTAGGGTTCTTTTTCTTTCATCTACTCTAAAGATAATATTTCCACCGTTACCTCCATCGCCCCCAGCTGGACCACCCATAGGTTCATATTTCTCTCTTCTAAATGCTACAGCTCCATTTCCTCCGTCTCCAGCTTTTAGTTCTATTTTTGCATAATCTACGAACAATTTATCACTTCCTTCATTAAAAAAACCTACCAAATATTAAGGTAGGTTCAATATTTATGCTTGTTTAGAATATACACTCACTTGTTTTCTTCTTTTGTCTTTTCTTTCGAATGTTACAATTCCATCGACAAGAGCAAATAAAGTGTCATCTCCACCCTTTTTAACATTATTACCTGGATGTATTTTGGTTCCTCTTTGTCTTACTAAGATATTTCCTGCAACAACATACTGTCCATCGCCTTTTTTCAATCCCAGTCTTTTTGATTCACTATCTCTACCATTTTTTGTACTACCTACACCTTTTTTATGTGCAAATAATTGTAA